>JASLES010000315.1 GCA_030151005.1 Silvimonas sp. | reverse complement strand
TGGCACACGGTTCAAGGCGTATGTGCCGAGATCGGCTCCAGCGCTTTGCCCACTTCCAGCCAGTTGGCGTGGTGTTCGCGGATCAGTTGCACGGCATCTTCAATACTGTCGACGACCACCGGAATCTGCATATCCCGCTCGCCCGCCAGGCCCGCACCATTGTCCACCATGTTCAGATTGGCCCAGTCCACCAGACCGTGCCACATGTCGCCGATCAGGATCAGCGGGGTGTCGTACAGTTTGCGTACCTGCAAAAGCTGCCAGACCATGGAGAGTTCCAGCAGCGTACCAATGCCACCCTCGGTCACAATGAAGGCGTTGGAACGCGCCACAAAGTGATGCAGACGAGAGAAAAACGTCTTGTGTTCGTACACGCGGCCAACAAAGTCGTTCACGTGCTGTTCAAAGTCCAGATCCACGCGGATGCCGACTGAGGCTTCCGGATCATCCGGTTTAGCCTGGCGGGCGCCTTCGTTGGCGGCCTGCATCAGGCCAGGGCCACCGCCCGTGACAATGCGGCAGCCCATTGCGGCCAGTTGCGAGGCCAGTTGCTTGACGGCCTCGTACGACGGGGTGTCTTCCTGGATGCGGGCAGAGCCAAAAATGGTGACGTGGTATTGATCCGTGTGGGCCGGGCGCAAGCGGGAGAGGTCGTCCACCGTGTCCCACAGCTTGAGCACTGCGTCCGACACGATACGCAAGGCTTCGGCGTCATCGACCACGCCGACGGGTTTGTTGTTGGGATTAATCATGATGTCCTGTAACGATCTGCGCCGGCGTCACCCGGTCTGTTGCCCTGCCAGCGGATGCGGCAGGGAAGGGGCAGTCTAGCGGGATCAGGCTGCCTTTCAAAGGGCTTTCATGACGGACGCTGGGTGATCGGGAAAATGTCACTGTTTTGCAAATGGGTTTAGCGATATCTGCGCGATACAATGACATCACAATAACCGCTCTCACGGGACTGACCATGAAGATCCGCCAGCTTTGCGCCTTGCCTTTCCTGTTGTTGCCCCTGGCTGTGCATGCCGCAGATGTCGGCGTGCAGCGCCTGCGCTGCGACGTGCTTAACCCGGATAAATCACCCCGCACCAGCTATCTGACCCTGCAAACTGTGGACTTGGGCAATTACTGGTTCTGGCGTGCTGACGGGGACTGTGCCACGTTCCTGTTTGATAGCCCGCGCTCCAGTACCACTGCGCCAACGCTGTTCCCCAAGGTGCTGCCGGGCGATGACTGGAAAGACAAGCTGGTGGTCAATTTTAGTGGCAAGGATGGCTATGGCGTAGGCCCGGCCCAGTTGCGCTATCACGCCATGCCGCAGGGCAGAACGTCGGGCGGCCAGGACATGGATGTCGATATCAAGATCAAGCACCAGGTCGCCGGTGCGCAAAGTGCAAATGAGTATGAAGAAGAATCGGCCCTGACCTATGTTCCAGCAACCGGCGCGTTGCTGCGCATGAGTGGCAAGGTCAAAGGGGTGGATAAAAGCCGCAATTCGTTCACCTTGCTCAATTGCAGTATCGCCGGAGTGAACTGCCCGGGCGGCGCGCCTGCTGCGGATGCGGCAACACCGACAGAATCCGCGGCGGCATCCGAACCTGTTTATGACAAGGGCGGCGGCGCGGCCGACGTACAGATCAAGCCGCTGGCGCAATGAGCTTCGCGCCTTGGCAAATTGATTCGCAAGCCGGCCCCATGCGGTGGCGGCCCGGTTTTGTTGCAACCTGGGTTAGAATCGACGCTCAACAGGCGTACCGGTGCGCCTGTTCTGGTCTGGCAGGCTTATGAATACACAAGAATTTCTGGATTTTGCTGAGGCGCAGTGTCGTGTACACGGCACCCGCCTGACCACCATTCGCCGTCAGGTGCTGGAGCATATTGCCGAGCAGCCTGGCTACAGCAAGGCGTATGACGTGCTTGAAGCATTGCGCCCGGAAATCGCCTCGCTCACGCCACCCACCATTTATCGGGCGCTGGAATTCCTGGAGGCCGAGGGCTTTGTCCACCGGCTGGAAGTGGTCAATGGCTACGTGGCCTGCCAGCAGCACGATCATGCGCACGAAACGCTGTTTATCATTTGCCCGTGTTGCGGCAAGGTAGCCGAAGCCCGTGGCGACAAATACGCTTATTTCTTCAAGGATATCCTGGGGGAAAACGGCTTTGGCGCAGTCCCGCAGCACCTTGAAGTCAAAGCATATTGCAACGAATGCCAGGCCACCGGCGCCACCTGTGTGCATGAAAACATGGCCTCATCCCACCGCCATCAGCACGACCACTAAACCGGGATTTGAAGCCGGATTGCACTACGCCCCGCGCGGTGCAAAAAAGATGATGGCCATGCCGGCCAGTGTTACCAGTGCGCCGATCATGTCCCAGCGATCCGGGCGCACACCTTCGACTGCCCACATCCAGCCCAGCGCTACACTCACATACACCCCGCCGTACGCCGCGTAGGTGCGCCCTGCGCCGGTCGGGTGCAGGGTGAGTAACCACGCAAACAGGGCCAGACTTAATAGCGCGGGTGCGTAAAGCCAGGTGCTGGCGCCTTTGCGCAGCACTAGCCAGGGCAGATAGCACCCGGCAATCTCGGCCAGCGCCGTAAGCACAAACAGCCCCAGTGTTTTCAGTACCAGCATGGCGATCTTGTCCCGGTTGTGGAATGGTTTATCAAGACATAAACCGGTTTGGTTAATCCAGATGTAGCAATTTTATCCATGTATGTGCGTGGCTGTATCCATACATGAACTAATTTATTAGTAATAATATCAACGACGGACTGGAAGGCGCTACAATGCGGGTCCGGTCATGCCCCGAGCATGGCATGATGAATGATTCTGCCGCGATCCGCCTGGCGGTGCCGGCAGCCTAAAGCTCAGGAGTGTTGATGTTTGATCCCGTCGATCACCCGCACCGTCGTTTTAATCCGCTGACCGGGCGGTGGGTGCTGGTTTCCCCTCATCGCGCCAAACGGCCCTGGCAGGGCCAGATGGATGCGCCGGTGACCCAGGCGCGTCCCGCGCATGATCCCACATGTTATCTGTGCGCCGGCAATCAGCGCGTGTCTGGTGAACATAACCCGGACTACCCGCACACCTACGTGTTTGGCAACGATTTTGCCGCGCTTTTGACCGATACCCCGGCGCCGCCGGAAAACGACGATCCGTTGTTTCGGGCCAGCACTGCGCGCGGGCTGGCGCGGGTAATCTGTTTCTCGCCAGACCACAGCAAGACGCTGCCGGAGCTCTCGCTGCAAGACCTGGGTTACGTGGTCGATACCTGGTGCGAGCAGGTGGCAGAACTCTCCAAAGACTGCGTGTGGGTGCAGGTTTTTGAGAACAAAGGCGCGGTGATGGGGTGTTCCAACCCGCACCCGCACGGTCAGTTGTGGGCCAGCAACTTCTTGCCGACAGAAGTCGCGGCAGAAGATGAACATCAGGCGGCGTATTTTGCTGAACACGGCCGACCCATGCTGCTTGATTACATCCAGCGGGAGCAGGCCGACGGCGCACGGACCGTGGTGGAAACCGAACACTGGATTGCTGTCGTGCCGTATTGGGCCGCCTGGCCGTTTGAGACGCTGCTGCTGCCCAAGGCCCATGTCGCGCATCTGGACAAACTCAACGCCGCACAAAAAACCGACCTTGCCGTGATCATCAAAAAGCTGACCACGCGCTACGACAACCTGTTTCAGACGTCTTTCCCGTACTCCATGGGCTGGCACGGCGCGCCTTCCGGGACGGATGGCCAGCACTGGCAACTGCATGCCCATTTTTATCCGCCCTTGCTGCGCTCGGCGTCGGTGCGCAAGTTTATGGTGGGATACGAAATGATGGCAGAAACCCAGCGGGACATTACCCCTGAACAAGCGGCTGCGGGCTTGCAGCAATTATCTGAAGTGCACTATCTGCAAAATGAAAAGGGGCTGTGATGTCGGGTCCGGATACACGTGTGAATGCACGCTTTATTGATACGTTTGGTGTGCTGCCGCGGCACATTGTGCAAGCGCCTGGGCGCGTCAATCTGATTGGTGAGCACACTGATTACAACGATGGCTTTGTACTGCCGTGCGCCATCAACCATTTTACGGCGATTGCCTGCACGCCCCGGGATGACAACACCGTGCGCGTCGTGGCGGCCGATTACGATAACCAGGTGGATATTTTCTCGCTGGATAGCGAGGTAGAACCCAACAAAGACATGCTGTGGGCCACTTACGTGCGTGGTGCCGTGGTGTACCTGAAAAAGCTGGGTCACCAGTTTGGCGGCATGGATATGGTCATTGGCGGCGATATCCCGCAGGGCGCAGGTTTGTCTTCGTCCGCCTCATTGATGGTTGCTGTGGGGCAGGCGTTCAAGACCGCGTATGAGTTGCAGTTGTCGCCGGCAGACAACGCGCTGAACGCGCAAAAAGCCGAGAACGAATTTGTAGGGTGCCACTGCGGCATCATGGATCAGCTGATCTCCGCCAGTGGCCAGCCAGAGCACGCGCTGCTGATTGATTGCCGCTCGCTGGAAACACGCTCCGTTTCCATGCCCGCCGGCTACACCGTGCTGATTCTGAACTCCCGCATTCAGCGCGGGCTGGTCGGCAGTGAATACAATACCCGTCGTCGCCAGTGCGAAGAAGCCGCTGCGTTCTTTGGCGTGAAAGCGCTGCGGGATGTCACGCTGAGCCAGTTGCAGTCTGGCGTAGGCAAGCTGGACCCGGTGGTATTTCGCCGCGCCCATCACATTGTTACTGAAAACCAGCGCACGCTAGACGCCGCCGAAGCGCTGGCTAGTGGCGACATGGCGCGCATGGCGGTATTGATGGCCCAATCGCATGTCTCCATGCGGGACGATTTTGAAATTACCGTGCCGCTGATCGATGAACTGGTCGATATCGTCAAACTGGTGGTGGGCCCGGCGGGTGGCGTACGGATGACCGGTGGTGGTTTTGGTGGCTGCGTGGTCTCGCTGGTCCCGGATGCCATGGTGGAAGACGTCAAAGCCGCTGTGGCGGAGCACTATCGCAATGCCCACGGGGAACGGGCCGAGCCCTACGTGTGCCACGCCAGCGCGGGTGCGGGCGAACTGTGAGCCAAGTGAGCCCGGATGTGTTGTACCGGCGCTGCGGCGCCAGCGGTGTCAAGCTGCCCGCCATGGCGCTGGGGTTGTGGCACAACTTTGGCGATAACCGCGCCATGGCCGATATCCGGGCCATGTTGCACCGCGCCCTGGATCTGGGCGTGGTGCATTTTGACCTGGCCAATAATTACGGCCCGCCGCCCGGCAGTGCTGAAACCCGTTTTGGCGATGTGCTGGCAACCAGCCTGCGCGCCCATCGCCATGAGCTGTTTATCAGTACCAAGGCCGGTTATGTGATGTGGCCTGGCCCGTATGGCAACTGGGGCAGCCGCAAGAGTTTGCTCGCCAGTCTGGATCAAAGCCTCAAGCGCATGCGGCTGGATCATGTGGATCTGTTTTATTCGCACCGGCCTGATCCAGATACCCCGGTTGAAGAGACCATGGCGGCGCTGGACGCCGCAGTGCGTCAGGGCAAGGCGCGTTATGTCGGGCTTTCTAATTACACCTTGCCGCAGACTGTGGCGGCCGTGGCTGCACTCAAACAACTGGGCACGCCCTGCCTGATTCACCAGGCGCGGTATTCCATGTTTGAACGCTGGGTGGAAGAAGGCTTGCTTGATTACCTTGATCAACAAGGCATTGGCTCAATCGCCTTCAGCCCGCTGGCGCAGGGCGTGTTGACCGATCGCTATCTGAATGGCTTGCCTGAGGGTTCTCGGGCGCTGGACCCGGATAGCCCGTTTCTCACGCCGGAGAAAGTCTTGCAGCGCGTAACCAAGGCGCGGCAATTGAACGAGCTAGCGCTGGCGCGTGGGCAATCTTTGGCGCAAATGGCGTTGGCCTGGGTTTTGCGCAAGACGACTTCGGCCATTATCGGGGCCAGTCGTGTCGCCCAGATTGAACACAATCTGGCCGCGCTGGAGCGAGTGGCTTTCAGCGCAGAAGAGCTCTCGCAGATCGAGACAATTCTGGCCCAGCCAGACTAAGTGCCCGTAAGAATAGTCATCAGATTGGCGATAGCGAGACACCTGTCAGGGCAATAAACGGGTGTCGGCAAGCGCCGAGTCAGACACGAATATCATTCTGATATACTGCGGCGCTCTCCGGCACCCATATTGTGCCTGTTCATTCTGGTGGCCCGGCCATGTTCCTTGTTTTGCCCTTGCAAATCATCGTTGTCATTGCGGCTTGTCTTGCCGCCGGCGGGCTGGCGCGTCGGTGCGGCCAGCCACGTGTGGTGGGTGAAATGGCCGCGGGTTTGCTGCTGGGCCCAACGGTATTTGGGGCATTGTTGCCTTCGGTTTCTGGCTGGTTGTTCCCGCCGCACGGTTTGGGCGCGCTGGGCTGGATTAGCCAGATCGCCATCGCAGTGTTCATGTTCTCGCTCGGGCTGGAGCAAGAATCTGCCGTGCTGCGCCAGCAGAAATGGACGGTGATGGCCGTCAGCCTGGGCGGGATTGCCTTGCCATTTGTACTGGGTTGCCTGGTGGGGCAGTGGTTGTATCCGCAATATGCGCAAGGCCAGGTGCCGCAACTGTCTTTTGTGCTCTTCACCGGCACAGCGCTCAGCATGACGGCCTTACCTGTGCTGGCCCGTATCCTGCGGGAGAAAGACCTGCTGGGCACGCAAGCGGGCGCCATTGCCATGGCCGCTGCGGTGTTAAGCGATGTCTGCATGTGGGTATTGCTGGCTGCAGTGCTGATGTTCTGCAAGCCGGGTGTCGGTCAGTTGCCGACCATTTTGCTCGGTCTGTCCTGGGTGGTTTTCATGTTGTGGCTGGTGCGGCCGGCACTGGCGCGATTGGTGCAATGGCGCCCGCATCTGCCCGTCTATCTGGCGCTGGCCGCCCTGTTGCTGCTGGGTTGCAGCTGGCTGGCAGATCATCTGGGTTTGCATATGTTGCTGGGGGCCTTTCTGGCCGGTGTGGTGATGCCACGCCATGCAGAACTGGCGCGGCGCACCTTGCGTTTGAGTGCCCGTCCCATGATCTGGGCCTTACCGTTGTTTTTTGCCTACACCGGCCTGCGCACGCATTTGCAGCTTGGTGGTGTAGCTGACGTTATGCTGATTGGCTCTGTCATTGTTTCGGCATGTATCGGCAAGGCCGGCGGGGCCTATGCGGGGGCGCGTTTGACTGGTGTCCGGCACGATACCGCTGCGCTGATTGCCGTACTGATGAACGCACGTGGGTTGATGGAGCTGGTGATTCTCAATATCGGGATGGATCTGGGTTTGCTGACACCGCCGGTATTCGCCGCGCTGGTATTGATGGCGTTTGTAACCACCCTGATGACCGGGCCGCTTGTCAATTTCCTGCACGCGCTTTCCCGCCGGAAGTTGCAAGATGGCCTGCAGTATTGAGTTGAGCCAATGAGTATGGCAGCATGGGCGCCGCCATTTTGATGGCAGCACTATGTTTTTAAATGAATTTTCCGGATTTTGGTCGGTGTCGGCCGACAACACGGTTGGTGGATGGAGTGGTGGTGGATTCTTTGCGATTTAGCCTTGAAAGCTGGGCAGCGTGGGCGCCGGACCTGGCCACGCCTGACGCCTGGCAAAACTGGGCTGCGCAACCGGCATCAAATCGCGCGGCCGCAGGGGCTGATCCTGCTGTAGCTGCCATGCCGCCCATGTTGCGCCGGCGCGCGCAGCGGCTTGGTCGTATGGCGCTGGAAGTCTTGTACAGCCAGCAGCCTGATGCGGCTGCTCCCATTGTGTTTGCATCGCGCTTTGGCGAAATCGGCCAGGCCACCGCCTTGCTGCGTGAACTGGCCCATAGCCACACCGTATCGCCCCAAGCCTTCAGCATGTCTGTACATAACGCCGTGGCCGGCCTTTACACCATTGCCCGTAAAGAACCCGCGAGCGTGATGGCGCTGGCCGCTGGCACGCGCACTGCCCAGGCGGGGCTGTTTGAAGCCGCCATGCAACTGGCCGATGGCGCCCCGCGTGTGCGCCTGCTGTTTTGTGACGAGCCGCTGCCAGAGGCTTACCAGTGCTTTGGTGAGGTTATTGAGCCGGCGTATGCCCTGATGCTCACGCTGGTACCGGGCGCCGATTATGCCCTTGCCTGGCAGCCAGACAACACCGCGCCGCGCAACGCCAGTCCGCTGGATGTATTGCGGTTTGCCCTTGCTGGGGCGAGTGCCTGTCTGCCACTGGATCGGGCTGGCTGGGCCCTGCAAAGGGGCGTCGCATGAGTGAACTGACCCGTTCCGTGCGCGCCTGCAAGTTTGGCTTTTGTTTTGCCATGTTCGGGCTGGGCGGCTTGTTGATCCGCGGCATCGTTTTCCCCGGCATGATGCTGGTGCCGCGTGGAGAGCGCCGTGAACAACTGGCCAAGAACCTGATTGGCCGCGCCATGGCGCTGTTTGTCTGGTTGATGCGGGTGACGGGTGCGGTCAGTGTGTCCGTGAAAGGCGCAGAAAAGCTGGATCGGGAAGGGTTGTTGATTCTGGCGAATCATCCTTCGCTGATTGATGTGGTGATTTTGATGTCGTTAATTACGCGCCCTGACTGCATCGTCAAAGCGGCGCTCTGGCGCAACCCGTTTACGGCGGGCCCGGTGCGTGTGGCCGGCTATATCAGCAATGCCACGGGGCCGGAGTTGGTGAATGACGCCATCGACTCGCTGGCGCGCGGCAACAATCTGATTGTGTTTCCGGAAGGCACACGGACAGGCCCCGCCGGAGACATGCAATTTCAACGTGGCGCTGCCAATATCGCAGTCCGCGGCAAACGGGCTGTCACCCCGGTGGTGATTACCGTTTCAGAGCAAACGCTGACCAAGAGCAGCAAGTGGTATCGACCCCCGGCCAGAAAGCCGCATTTTTGCATTCATGTGCTTGATGACGTGGCGGTCGAACCGTTGATTGCGGGGCATGGCGAGCCCGCAATGCAGGCACGCTGGTTAACCACGTGGCTGGAACAGTTTTTTGAGAGAGAGATTGCGAGACATGGACCAACTGGTCAATGAGATCAAGGCACTCATTATCGAGAGCCTGAATCTTGAAGAAGTAACCCCGGACGATATCGACGCTGCGGCACCGCTGTTTGTAGATGGCTTGGGCCTGGACTCCATCGACGCGCTGGAGCTGGGCGTGGCACTGCAAAAAAAATATGGCCTGAGCTTTGTGGCTGATTCTGAACAGACACGCCTGCATTTTGCCTCGGTCAATGCACTGGCGACGTTTGTGGGTAGCAACCGTACCCGCTAAGGCCAGCAAGTACAGCCGCGCTCTGCGCGATACCGCATGAAGGATGCAGACATGACCAAAGATGAAATCTATAACTGGATCGCCAAAGATCTGGTCGAATCGTTTGAAATCAGCCCGGAACGCATCACGCCTGATGCCCGCCTGTACGAAGACCTGGACATCGACAGCATTGATGCCGTCGATCTGATCGTGAAACTCAAGCAAGTGACGGGCAAGCGCATGCAGCCAGAGGCGTTCAAGTCGGTCCGCACGATCAACGACGTGGTCGAAGCCGTCTACGGCCTGATCCACACCTAAGCTGGCAGTACGTCTCATGCCTGCCTGGCTTGCCGCGCTCGCCGGTCTGATCATTCCTGCGCTGTTCTGGTTGTTTCATGCACTGGGCTGGCCGCTGTGGCTGATCGGCCTCACCTTGATCCCGTTTGCCTGGCGCCGTCGCGCCTTGCTGCCTGGCTTGTCATGGCTGGCGCCGGCCGCCGCCGTGTTCGGTGTGCTGGCCGTACTGATGCGCTCTGACTTGCCGGTACGGCTGTACCCGGTGCTGGTCAACCTTGCCATGCTGATTGTCTTTGCGCTGAGCCTGAAAGCGCCACAAACCATGATTGAACGGATTGCCCGATTGACTGAACCTGACCTGCCTGAGTCCGGCGTGCGTTATACGCGCCGCGTTACTGTGGCCTGGTGCTTCTTTTTTGCCATCAACGGCACGCTGGCGCTGGCCACCGTGCTGTACGGCAATGTGCGCGTGTGGTCGATCTACAACGGCATGATCGCCTACATCCTGATGGGGCTGATGCTGGGTGGTGAATGGTTGATCCGGCAGCGGGTGCGCCGCCATGCCTGATCGCTTGAGCATGTTCAGCCTTGTCGACGGTGCCCTGGCCGGTGCGGATGATCTGCCGCTGGCGCTGTGCGGCGCCGGGTTCATCAGCCGTGCTCAATGGCGGCAGGATGTCGCTCAGGCCGCGGGTGCCATTGCCGCGTTGCCCGCGGGCGATGTCGCGGTGTACAGCGCCGACTGCTACCAATGTTGTGTCTGGTTGTTGGGGGCCTGGCACGCCGGCCGTTGCGTGATTTTGCCGGGGGATAACACCCCCGTGACCACCGCACGTGTCAAGGCGCTCAGTGTGGCGCTGGCGGGGGATTTCACCGACGCGGATCTGCCCACCTGGCACGGAGCCACCCCACTGGCGCTGGCCGTGCTGGACCCGGCTATGCGTGCCGTCGACGTGTTTACCTCCGGTTCGACGGGTGAACCGGGCCGCATTCCAAAAAAACTGGCGCAACTGGATGACGAAATGCGCGCACAGGAGAGCGTATTTGGTCAGCACATTGCGCCAGATGCCCTCGTCATTGCTACCGTCTCGCAGCAACATCTATATGGTTTGTTATTCCGCATCATCTGGCCCTTGGTCAGTGGCCGGCCCTTTGCCGCGCAGATGATGACGTTTCCGGAAGAACTGGCGCGTGTGCCCGGCACTACGCCGTTGGTGCTGGTCAGCAGCCCGGCACTGCTCAAGCGTTTGCCAGAACATCTTGACCTGACCGCATTTACTGCACGCTGCCAGGCCGTGTTTTCTTCCGGTGGGCCATTGCCCGCCGCCGCCTCGCTGGCCCTGCGGGAGCGCACCGGTCTGGCCGCGCGGGAGATTTTTGGTAGTTCGGAAACCGGCGGCATTGCCTGGCGGGATCATCCGGAGCACCCGTGGTTGCCCTTGCCAGGTGTCGAGGTCGCGCCGACCGAAGAGGGCTTGTTACAACTGCGCTCCTCTTATCTGCCCGACAACACCTGGTTTGCCACGGCCGACCGCGTACGCTTTGATGAGGATGGGCGCTTCTACTTGCTGGGGCGGGCCGACCGGATCGCCAAGATTGAAGAAAAACGTATTTCCCTGACCGCGCTTGAAACTGCGCTGCTGGCAACCGGCCTTGTGGCCGAGGCCCGCGTGGTGGTGCTGGAAGGCGCCCGGGTAGAACTGGGTGCCGCACTGGTGCTGGCCGATGCGGGGCGGCTGCAACTACAAGCCGGCGGCCGCAACGCGCTGGTGCAGCACTTGCGCAGTGCACTGGCCCAAAGTATTGAACGAGTTGGCTTGCCCCGGCGCTGGCGGTTTATCGAAGCCCTGCCGCAAACCCGCATGGGCAAGACGACTGAACAGGATGTCCGCATGTTGTTTGAGAAACCCCGTCTGCCGCAGGTGGCGGCGACGCAGCAGCAGGAAGACGCCACCGTCCTCACGCTGGTGATTGATCCTGAACTGGCCCATTTTGAAGGGCATTTCCGTGAAGCGGCCGTATTGCCGGGCGTTGCACAACTGCATTGGGCCGTCCATTTTGCCCGCACCCTGTTTGAGATGCCGCCCGCTTTCAAAGGCATGGATGCCATCAAGTTCCAGCACGTGATTTTGCCGGACACACGCGTCACGCTGACGCTGCGTTACCGCGCCGACAAACAGCAACTTAATTTCAGTTATTCAACGGGCGAGCGCATGCACTCCAGTGGCCGTATCGTATTTGGGGCCGCCGCATGAAACTGTGTGTTGTCATCCCCGTTTACAACCATGAACAGGCCATTGGCCATGTGGTCAGCGCCATCCGCCAGTTGGCGCTGCCGGTGGTGCTGGTCGATGACGGCAGCACGCCCACGTGCGCGGCGGTACTTGATCAACTGGCCTTGCAAGCTGGTGTCACCTTGTCCCGTCACGAGATCAATCAAGGCAAGGGCGCCGCAGTCATGACCGGCATGCGGCTGGCGGCTGAACTGGGTTATACCCATGCGCTGCAGATTGATTCAGACGGGCAGCACGATATTGCCGATCTGCCGCCGGTGATTGCGCTGGCGCAAGCGCATCCGGAGGCCATCATTGCCGGTTACCCGGTGTATGACGAATCCGTGCCGCGCTCGCGGTTGTATGGCCGTTACGCCACGCATATCTGGGTGTGGATCAACACCCTCTCGTTGCGGATCAAGGATTCCATGTGCGGTTTGCGTGTTTATCCGCTGGCCCCGACGCTGGCGCTGATCAACCGCGTGCATATTGGCCTGCGCATGGATTTTGATGCAGAAATCCTGGTCCGGCTGGACTGGCGCAATGTGCCCATCATCAATGTGCCGGTGCACGTCAGTTACCCGATCGATGGCGTTTCCCACTTTGATCTGTGGCGCGACAACGTGCTGATCAGTGTCATGCATACCCGCTTGTTCTTTGGCATGTTGCCCCGTTTGCCGGCTTTGCTGTGGCGCCTTCTGACTGGCCGCGCAGCCATGCGGAGGGCATGATGCATTGGGCGCGCATGGGGGAGGCCGGGTTTGTCTCCGGCATGAAATTCTTGTTTACCGTCTATCGCTGGTTCGGGCGCTGGCCATTTCGGATTGCGCTTTATCCGGTGCTGGCCTGGTATGTCGCCACCCGGGCGATCGCACGAACCTCCTCGCGGGAATATCTGGCCCAGTTGCATCAGTACACTGACGGTCAAAGCCCGCAGCCCACGCTTTTGAACGTGCTGCGGCACTTTGGCGCGTTTGCCGAGACGCTGCTGGACAAACTCCTGGTGTGGAGCGCACCGGAGCGCATTGGCAACGTCGTGGTACAAGGGGGCGAGCCCCTGATCGAGATGCTGGAAGCCGGGCGCGGCGGGGTGATGGTGGCCTCGCACATTGGTAATTTCGAGCTGTGCCGGGCGCTGGCCAAACAGCGCCGTGCCGCCCTCAAACTCACCATTTTTACGCACACCCGCCACGCCCAGCAGTTCAACCGCCTGATGCGGGAACTGGCGCCGGGCAGTCAGGTGGATCTGATCCAGGTGACTGATTTGTCATCGGCCACTGCCGTATTGCTGGCTGAACGCGTGGCGCGTGGCGAATTCATTGTGATCGCCGGCGACCGTATTCCGGTGTCAGACCAGGGCCGTTCCGTGCCGGTCTCGTTCCTGGGCGCAACTGCGCAATTGCCGGTGGGGCCGTACATGATTGCGGCCATCCTCAAGTGCCCGGTGTTTGCAGTGATTGCCAGCAGGCGCGCAACTGAAACGCACATCACCATCGCCAAAATGGCTGACGCCGTCAGCCTGCCGCGGCAAAACCGCATGGTGATGGTCACGCAACTGGCGCAGCAATATGCTGACCTGCTGGCCCAGGAGTGTCGGCTGGCACCGTTGCAATGGTTCAATTTCTATCCATTCTGGGCACAGGCCCGCAATCAAGAGGCCAATGCCTGATGACGCTTTCTACTCGCACGGTTGTGTTTGGCCCGGCCCGGCTTTGTATTGAAGACATTGTGGCGTTGTCCCGCCGCACTGCTGCCGCCCGGCTGGATACCGATGCCGCCTTTACCCAACGCATCAGCGCGGGGGCGCAGTATCTGGATCGCCTGCTGGAAGAAGAAGGGCAAATCTACGGCGTGACCACCGGCTACGGGGATTCTTGCACCGTGGGCATTCCGATGGATCTCGTGAGCGAGCTGCCACACCATCTGTACACCTATCACGGTTGCGGTCTGGGGGAGTATTTCAACCCGCCGCAAACCCGCGCCATTCTGGCAGCGCGGCTGGCCTCGCTGACCCGCGGGTATTCCGGTGTCAGCATAGGTTTGCTGCAACAACTGACCGCCCTGATCACCCACGATATTTTGCCCCGCGTGCCGGCTGAGGGCTCGGTGGGCGCCAGCGGTGACCTGACCCCGCTATCTTATGTGGTTGCCGCCATGTGTGGTGAGCGTGAGGTGATGGTGCGCGATGAACTGATGAGCGCCGCCACAGCCCTGCAAGCCGCAGGCCTGGATCCGCTCAGGCTGCGCCCCAAAGAAGGTCTGGCCATGATGAATGGCACGGCGGTGATGACTGCGCTGGCGTGTCTGGCGTGGGATAAAGCGCGTTATGTCTCGGATATGGCCACCCGTATCACCGCGCTGGCCGTCGCCACTGCAGCGGGTAATGCCTACCACTTTGACGAGGCGCTGTTTGCCGCCAAGCCGCACCCGGGCCAGCAACGCGTTGCGGCACGCTTGCGCGCTGATATCTCGGACATTGGCAGCGAACAGCGTTTGCAGGACCGGTATTCGCTGCGCTGTGCGCCACATGTGATTGGCGTGCTGGAAGACGCGCTGCCGTTCCTGCGCAGCACCATCGAGAACGAACTCAACAGCGCCAACGACAATCCGCTGATCGATCCGCAAGAAATGCGTTTGCTGCATGGCGGACATTTCTATGGCGGCCATATCGCCTTTGCCATGGACAGCCTGAAAAACCTGGTGGCCAATGTGGCGGATTTGCTGGATCGCCAGATGGCGCTGCTGGTTGATGCCCGCTACAACCACGGTCTGCCGGCTAATCTTTCTGGCGCAACCGGTCCGCGTGCGGCCATCAACCACGGCTTGAAGGCGTTACAGATTTCGGTTTCCGCCTGGACGGCAGAAGCGCTCAAGCTGACCATGCCGGCCTCGGTGTTCTCAAGATCGACCGAATGCCACAACCAGGACAAAGTCAGCATGGGCACCATTGCCGCGCGTGATTGCCTGCGCGTGCTGCAACTGACCGAACAAGTGCTGGCTGCCATGCTGATCACCGTACGCCAGGGCGTGCAATTGCGCGGGCGCGAAGGCGGTGCCACGGTGCAACTGGGCGCGGGCGCCGCCGAATTTGTACGTGCGCTTGAACAAGACATCGCTTTTATCGATGAAGACGTGGCGCTCGAGCCGCTGTTGCGCCAACTCATGCGCAAGATTGATGGGCAAGCCTGGAGTATGTATGACCAAGCCCATTCATGAAGCCAGCGTTGCGCTGACCATCCCGTTTCATGATCTGGACCCCATGCAGGTGGTCTGGCATGGCAACTACGCGCGCTATTTTGAGCACGCCCGTACGGCGTTGTTCCAGTCATTTGATTTTGATATCCCGGCCATGCGGGAGTCCGGTTTTGTCTGGCCGGTGATCGAACTGAACGTGCGCTATGTCCAGCCTTTGCGCTATCAGCAAAACATCACCATCAGCGCCGCCATTGTCGAGTGGGAAAACCGCATCAAAGTGCGCTATGAAATCCGCGATAGTGCCACTGGCGAGCGCTTGACGCGTGGTCACACCATCCAGGTCGCGGTGGACGTCAGTACGCAGGAAATGTGTTTTGTGTCGCCCGCCATCCTGTTCCAGAAACTCGGAGTACCGCACCCGTGAAGCACATCCTGTTTTTTTTCGCCTGCCTTGTGGCGGGCCTGGCCCATGCCGATGACGCCCTCTTCAAGGATATTCAGGGCAAGCTGATTGATGCGCCGGTCATTCATGGCCAGTTTACGCAGTCCCGTCAGTTGGTCGGGGTCAAAAAACCGTTGAATGCCACGGGCTCGTTTCTGGTGGACAAGCAACGGGGCGTGATCTGGAAAGCAGAAAAACCCTTTCCCAGCACCTTGCGCGTGACCCGTGGCGAGATTCTGCAAAAGAATGGCGACCAGATCATGATGAAGCTGTCTGGCGACAAAGAACCCACGGTCAAGACGGTCAGCAGCTTGTTGTTCTCGCTGTTCTCCGGAGACGTCGCTGCGCTGGGCAAGCTCTTTAACGCTCAGGGCAATGTCAGCGGCAAGAACTGGAAACTGGCGCTGACTCCGAAAGACGCTGCACTCTCCAAACTGATTTCCGGCATTCAGCTGACCGGCGCGGGCACGGTGGAACATATCCAGCTTAACGCCGCCAGCGGCGACGTGACGCAGATCGATATGCATGACGTCACCACCGCGCAAAGTCTGACCCCGGCCGAGAATGCAAACTTTGAATAACGCCCGCGTTTTTCTCCGGCAGAGGGTGTCATGCGACTAAGCCGTGTGCTGGCCGGCCTCTGGCTGCTGATGGTGCTCGCCCTGGGCGCGGTGTTGCTGCTGCAAAGCGGCACGCTGGGTCAACGCGTCGACACCGATCTGTTTGCCCTGCTGCCGCGCGACCAGCGCAACCCGATGGCGGAAACCGCGCTGCAGTCACTCTCTAAGCAAGGTGAGCGCCATCTGGTGTTCATGATCGGCAGTGCTGATCCAGACCGTGCCGCGGCGGCTGCGCATCAATTTGCCGCAGATATCGCCCCCTTGCCGCTGACTGCTCAGCCGCTGGGTGAAACGCTGGCCGCCATCAGCCAGTTTTATGCACCGTATCGCCGGCACTTGTTGTCTGCTGCGGATGCCGCCGCCTTGCAACAACCCGGCACGGATTGGCCGCAACGGGCTCTGGCGGCCGCGTACTCGCCCATGGCAGGCGCGACGCTGGCCTGGAAAGATGATCCGTTTGGTTTCTATGCCGACTGGCTGCAAAGCCTGGCGGGGGCCAACAAGGTGCGCCCGCAAGATGGTCAATTGCGGGCGTCCGCCAATGGCATTACCTATGTGGTGTTGCCGTATACGCTCAATGGCAGCGCGTTCTCATTGGGTTTGCAAGAACAGATACTGGGCGGGCTGGAAGCAGCGGCCGGCAAACTCAAGGCGCGCTACCCGGATGTCCAGTTGCGCCGGGCTGGCGTGATTTTGCATGCGGCCACGGCGGCGCGCAGTGCCAAAGCAGAGATGTCGACCATTGGGGCGGGCTCGACCATTGGGGTGATTTTGCTGGCGCTGCTGGTGTTCCGTGGTGTACGGCCGGTGGCGCTGGCGGCACTCTCGGTGTTGGTTGGCAGCTTGGTCAGTGCGGTGCTGGTGCTGCAATGGTTTGGCCATATCCACATGCTTACCCTGGTGTTTGGCACCAGCCTGGTTGGCGTGGCAGTGGATTACAGTTTGCTGGCGCTGGCCTCCGGTATCGATAGTAACGAACCCGTGGCGGCGCGTTATCGCAAGCTGCTTCCCAGCATGTTGCTGGCCGTTACCACCATGTCTTTGGGCTATCTGGGCCTGGCACTCACGCCGTTTCCGGGGCTGGCGCAGATGGCGGCATTTGCGGTAATCGGCATTATTGGGGCGTGGTTGACGGTGATGCTCTGGTTCCCGCTGCTGGAGCGCAAAGGGTTGCATTCCACCGCCATCAGCCGGGCGATTGCCGGCTGGCTGCCGCGCTGGCCGCGTGTTGCAGGCAAGCGCTGGTTCTGGCTGGCGCTGCTGGCCATCCCCGTGGCGTTCGGGCTGAGCCGGCTGCAACAGAATGATGATATCCGCGCACTTTCTGGCATTGATCCACAGTTGCTGGCAGAACAAATCGATATTGGCCGGGTGATGGGGCTGCCCAGTCCGGCGCAGTTGTTCATTATCAGTGGCGACACGCCAGAACAGGTCTTGCAGCGCGAGGAAGCCCTGCGCGACAAGCTGGCGCCGTTCATGGTCAGCGGCCATCTGGCGGGGGCAGAGGCGATCTCTCGCTGGATTCCCTCGCAGGCCGCGCAGCAGCGTAATGCCGCGCTGTTTGAACGCCAGATCGCACAAAAACCGGGGACGCTAGAGAACATCGCAGATCAGGTTGGGCTGGCGCCAGACTGGCTGCAAGAACAACGCAAGCCAGTGCCCTTGCTGGCGTTTGATACCTGGTTCAAGTCTCCTGCCGCCATTGCGGCAGGTTATTTGTGGCTGGGCAAGCAGGATAATGGCTATGCCAGCATGGTGCTGCTGCAAGGGCTCAATGATCGGGCCACCACGGCACAACTGGGGCAGATTGTTTCGCCGGGCGTGGTGTGGGTCGACAAGGTGTCGGAAATCTCCGCCCTGATGGCGCAATACCGGCAGTTGCTCACCCGCGTGCTGATCGGGGCTTACGTGCTGGCCTTTGTGGTGCTCAGCCTGCGCTATCGCCGGCAGACCTGGCGCATCATGTTGCCGCCGGCGCTGGCTACGCTGACCACGCTGGCCATTATGGGCGCGGTCGGCATGCCTTTGCAGTTGCTCAGCATGGTCACCTTCTTGCTCGTGCTCGGCATGGGTATGGATTACGGCATTTTCTTGCTGGAACACCCGGACGATGGCCGGGTGTACCTGGCGGTTACGCTGGCGGCGATTTGCACGCTGCTGTCGTTTGGCCTGCTGGCCCTCAGTCATACACCGGCGCTGCATGCGTTCGGATTCTCTACCCTGTGCGGCATCGGCCTTGTCTGGCTGTTCGCACCGCTGTTCCGTAAAACTGCATTCCAACCCGTGCCTGAAACTGGAAAATAACTATGCAAACCACGCAACACGCTCAAGTTGTCATCATTGGTGCAGGCCCTTCTGGTGCCATTGCCGCCGCGCTGTTGCGCAAGCAAGGCCGCCAGGTGCTGGTGCTGGAACGCGAAACCTTCCCGCGTTTTTCCATTGGCGAGAGCTTGTTGCCGCAAAGCATGGCCTACATCGAAGAAGCCGGCTTGCTGCAAGACGTGGTGGAAGCGGGCTTCCAGTACAAAAACGGTGCGGTGTTTGCGCGGGGCGAAGAAGACAACACGTTTTTTGATTTTCGGGATAAATGGTCCAAAGGCTGGGGTACCACGTATCAAGTACAGCGTGGCAACTTCGATAAGGTACTGGCCGATGGCGCGGCGCGTATGGGCGCAGAAATCCGTTATCAGCAAACAGTGCTGGCTGCCGATCTGGACGGTGACACGCCATCCTTGCGCGTGAAAGACAACGCCAGCGGCGACGAATACACCGTGACCTGCCAGTTTGTGCTGGATGCCAGCGGCTTTGGCCGCGTACTGCCGCGTTTGCTGGCGCTGGAAACCCCGTCCGCCTTTCCGGTACGTGGCGCCATATTTACCCATGTAGAAGACCGCATTCCGGTCGGCGGCGGTTTTGACCGCAATAAAATCCTGATTACCACGCACCCGCAGCATCAGGATGTCTGGTACTGGACGATCCCGTTTTCTAACGGGCATTGTTCGCTGGGCGTAGTGGCAGAACCGGCCTTCCTGGAGCAATACCCCGGTACGGATGTAGAACGCCTGCAAGCCCTGGTGGCCGAAGCGCCTAACCTGAAAAAACTGCTGGCAAACGCGCAGTGGAACGTGCCGACCCGCCGCATCACCGGGTACTCCGCCAACGTCAAGTCTTTGTACGGCAAGCACTTTGCCTTGCTGGGCAATGCCGGCGAGTTCCTCGATCCGGTGTTCTCTTCCGGCGTGACCATTGCCATGACCTCTGCCAGCCTGGCCGCCAAAGCGCTGGGCCGTGTGCTGGATGGAGAAACGGTGGATTGGTCTGCCGATTACGCTGTCCCGCTCAAGCGTGGCGTGGATGCGTTCCGGGCGTTTGTCACGGCGTGGTATGACGGGCGCTTCCAGAAACTGATCTACTACAAGAACAAGAATGAAGACGTGCGCCGCATGATTTCTTCCATCCTGGCCGGTTATGCCTGGGATGAATCCAACCCCTGCGTGCGTGCGCCAGAGCGCTGGCTGGCCGCGCTGGACGAAGTGGTGTCGATGTAATGCGCAAACTCTTTATCCTGGCCGCATTGCTGTGCCTGAGCGCCTGCGCCAGCTTGTTGACGCGTGATCTGCCCTTGCTGCAGATTGCGCCAGCCAGCCTGGGCGGCGCGCGCACGGTGCAGCAGCAATTGCAGGTCAGCTATCCGGGCGGCAGCGTGGTCATGGAGTCCGTGCTGCAGCTGGATGCCCAGCAACTGGAAGTCATCAACAGCGCCATGGGTTTGCGCATGGCAACGCTGGATTACGACGGCCAGAACCTGCATGCAGATGTACTACCGGCCATGAAGTTGCCGCCGCAGCGCATTATCAATGACTTGTTGATGGTGTTTGCGCCACAGCCGGTTTTGCAACAGGCCTTGCCCGATGGGTGGGTCGTGCATGATGACGGCAATACCCGCAGTATTGCGCGTGGCAAAGACGTGATTGTAGAGATCAACTGGAGCGATCCAGACCATTGGCAAGGCCGTGCGGTGCTCAAACACCACCAGCTTGGCTACACCCTGACCATAGATTCGTCGACCGTAGAATGACTTGTTATATAGAGGCCGTGGGCGCGTTGTGCGCGCTGGGCAATGACCCCGAAGAAATCCGGCAGAACCTGTTTGCCGGTACCAGCCCCGGCATGGGGGCTACCAGTGTGTACAGCCCCGGGCATGCGCTGGTGCTGGGGCAGGTGCGGGCTGCGTTGCCTGACATGACGCACTTGCCGCAACCCATGCGGTCGCGTAATAACGCCGTACTGCTGGCGGCACTGGCGCAAATCCGGGCCCGTTTTGATGAACTGGCTGCGGGCATTGAACCCCATCGTATTGCGGTGATTCTGGGCACCAGCACATCGGGGATTTCTGACGGTGAAGCGGCCTTGGCGGCGCTGGAGCACCACGGTGCACTGACGCCATCGTTTCATGTGCGCCAGCAAGAACTGGGTTCGCCCGCGACCATGCTGGCGCATGAACTGGGCATCACCGGGCCGGCGTACTGTATTTCTACCGCGTGTACTTCGGGCGCCAAAGCGCTGGCTGCCGGTGCGCGCCTGATTGAACATGGTCTGGCCGATCTGGTGATCGCCGGCGGCGCAGATACCTTGTCTCATTTTACGGTGGCCGGGTTCAGCGCCATTGATTCGATCTCGCCGTTGCTGTGCCAGCCCTCATCGGCCAACCGGCACGGTATTAATCTGGGCGAGGCCGCCGCACTGTTTATTCTGGGGCGCGAGCCTGCCGCCGTGCGCATTGCCGGCTGGGGCGAAAGCTCGGACGCGCATCATATTTCTGCACCCGCGCCGGATGGCCGTGGCGCGCGCGCGGCCATTGGTCAGGCCCTGGATCGTGCCGGCATGACGGCGGCGGCAGTGGGCTATGTCAATTTGCATGGCACCGCCACGCCGCAGAACGACGCCATGGAAAACCACGCCGTTGCGGATCTGTTGCCGGGCGTGCCGGCCAGTTCCACCAAGGCGCTGACCGGGCACTGTCTGGGTACCGCGGGCTCGCTGGAGGCGCTGTTTTGCTGGCTGACGCTGACTGACGCGGCCCATCGTCTGCCCCCGCATATCTGGGATGGCGTGCAAGACCCGGCATTACCGGTATTGCCGCTGGTGAAAACCGGCGACACTGCCCAGATCAAAGTAGCGCTCAGCAATTCTTTCGCCTTTGGCGGTAACAACATTGCATTGGTATTGGCAGCATGAGTACGTTTGAATGGTCTGTTTCTGAACTGGTGCCCCACGCTGGCCCGATGCTGCTGCTCGATGAGGTCGTGGCGGTAGAAGGCGACATGCTGACCACCCGGGTGACACCGCGCGGTGACGGCATGTTTGACGAAAATGGCCAGGTCGGCGCCTGGGTTGGTCTGGAGTACATGGCCCAGACCATGGCCGCGCTGGCGGGGTGGGAAGGGCGTCAGCGTGGCGAAGCGCCGCGGGTGGGCTTGATGCTGGGCACCCGGCGTTATCACTGCCATGTGCCGTTTTTCAAGGTGGGCGAGCCGCTTCTCGTGACTGCACGACGTGAGTTTGAAGCGGATAACGGCATTGGTGTCATGCAATGCCGGATTGAAACGCCCGATCACACACTGCTGGCCGAGGCGCTGCTTTCGGCCTATCAACCCGATAATCTCGACGCATTTTTGAAAGAACACGCATGAGCACAGTTCTGGTAACCGGTTCCAGCCGCGGTATTGGCCGCGCCATTGCCCTGCGCCTGGCGCGCGAAGGCTACGATCTTGTTTTGCATTGCCGCAGTCGTCGTGACGAGGCCGATGCCGTCGCGGCAGAAATCAGCGCGCTGGGCCGCAGCGCCCGCGTGCTGCAATTTGATGTCGCTGACCGTGCTGGCGCTCGTGCCGCGCTGGAGGCCGACATTGAAAGCCACGGCGCGCCTTATGGCGTCGTCTGTAATGCCGGCATTGCCGCAGATGCTGCATTCCCGGCCATGACGGAAGGCGAGTGGGATGGCGTATTGCGGACCAATCTGGATGGCTTTTACAACATTCTTCATCCGCTGGTCATGCCCATGATCCAGACCCGCAAGGCTGGCCGGATCGTCACGCTTTCATCGGTATCCGGCGTCATTGGCAACCGTGGCCAGGTGAACTACAGCGCGGCCAAGGCCGGTATCATTGGCGCCACCAAAGCGCTGGCAGTCGAACTTGCCAAACGCAAGATCACCGTGAACTGTGTCGCGCCAGGCTTGATTGATACCGAAATGGTTGACCCGATTGTGCTGGAAGAAGCCATGAAAATGATCCCGGCCAAACGCATGGGCACGCCCGAAGAAGTGGCGGCCACCGTCAGCTTTTTGCTCTCGGCCGATGCGGGCTATATCACCCGACAAGTGATCTCGGTCAATGGAGGTCTGGCATGACCCGCCGCCGCGTCGTTGTGACCGGCGCCGCCGGGATCAGCCCTATTGGCAATGACTGGGCCACCATCAAGGCCCGTTTGCAGGCCATGCAAAACGGCGTGGTCAATCTGGCCGAGTGGAGTGAGTACGAAGGACTGAACACGCGGCTTGCCGCGCCGGCCGTACCGTTTGATCTACCGCGCGAAACCTACAATCGCAAGCGCACCCGCAGCATGGGGCGTGTCGCCCTGATGGCCGTGCGCGCCACAGAACTGGCGCTGGCGGATGCCGGTTTGACCGGTCATCCGGTGCTCACCAGTGGCCGCACCGGTGTGTCATATGGCTCCAGCACAGGCTCGCCCGATGCCGTGGCGGATTTTGGCAAGATGCTGCACAGCCGCTCCACCGAAGGCGTTAACGCCAACAGTTATCTGAAAATGATGGGCCACACCACGGCGGTCAACATTGCCGTGTTCTTCGGGCTGACCGGCCGGGTGTACACCACCTCCAGCGCATGTACTTCTGGCAGCCAGGGTATTGGCTATGCCTTTGAAGCCATTCGTCACGGCCAGGCCAGCGTAATGGTGGCCGGCGGGGCAGAAGAACTCAACGTCACCGAAGCGGCCGTGTTCGATACCCTGTTTGCCACCAGTACCCGCAATGATACCCCGCAGTTATCGCCCCGACCGTATGACGCCCAGCGAGATGGCCTCGTGATCGGGGAAGGCGCCGGCACGTTGATCCTGGAAGAATACGAACACGCCCTTGCCCGTGGCGCACGCATTTATGCGGAAATCACGGGTTACGGCAGCAATTGCGATGGCAGCCACATTACCCAACCCAGCGCGTCGACCATGGCGGTAGCCATGCAACTGGCGCTGGATGACGCTGGCCTTGCCCCGGAACAGATCGGGTATATCAACGGTCATGGCACGGCCACAGAACACGGCGATATCGCCGAAACCCAGGCCACCGCGCAGGTATTTGGCCACCAGACGCCCATCTCCAGCCTCAAGAGCTATATGGGGCACACCTTGGGTGCCTGTGGGGCGCTGGAGGCCTGGATCAGCATTCAGATGATGAACGAGGGTTGGTTTGCGCCCACGCTCAACCTGGAAGACATTGACCCGCGTTGTGGCAGTCTGGATTACATCAAGGACGCTTGCCGGCCGCTGCAATGCGATCACGTCATGAGTAATAACTTCGCCTTTGGCGGCATCAATACATCACTGGTTTTCAGCAAGCCCGCACGTTGACGTCTTAAAACTCACCAAGGAGAAAACAAAGCATGTTCAAGAAAGTCGCATTGGCTGTAGTGATGATCGGTAGCCTGGTTCAGGTGGCACACGCACGTGACACCGAATACAAACTGCCAATCCAGGATGTGCTCAGCATGCCGGAATATCAGGAAAAAGTAGGCAGCGATGTGAAGTTCTACTTTGCCGACCAGAAGGCTGTGCCCAAGAACAACCTGGGTGAATTTGTCACTAACAAAAAGACCAATTCGTTTGGCAAGAGCGATGAGGCTGCTTGCAAGTGGGCCATGCTGTCGGCGCTGATCGAACTGCGTGATCGCGCGGTCAAGGAAGGCGGTACGTCCGTGGTGGGGATCACCAGCTATTACAAGAAAAATGAATTTGCCAGCGCTACCCAATACGAATGCCATGCCGGCGGTATTATCGCCGGCGTTGCGCTCAAGGGTTCCGTGGCCAAGTAATCTGGCCATCCGTCGCACGAAAAAGCCGCCAGCATGGCGGCTTTTTTCATGATGCTCCATGGTGTAGCTTGGCTTGCGCGTGCATAGAACCCAATCTGGTCAAACCGGTCTATCCCGATACGCGTATCTTCAACCTCCCAGGAGAAGCATCATGCAAAAGAGCGGTTCCGCACAGTGGCAAGGCGCAATCAAGGATGGGATCGGGTCTGTCTCGACCCAAAGTGGCGTGCTCAAAGACGCCCCCTATGGTTTCAAGGCACGGTTTGAAGGCGGGCCCGGCACCAACCCGGAAGAGCTGATTGGCGCCGCGCATGCCGGATGTTTTTCCATGGCGCTTTCCCTGCAATTGACCGAGGCCGGCACGATTGCAGAGCGCATCAACACCAAAGCCACAGTCACGCTGGAAAAAGACGATAGTGGCTTTACCATCACTGCAGTGCATCTGGATGTGGTGGCCCGCATTCCAGGCGCCACGGCAGAAAGCTTTGCCAAAGCGGCCAATGCCGCTAAAGCGGGCTGCCCGGTATCCAAACTCCTTAATGCCAACATCACCATGGACGCACGGCTGGAGTCCTGAAGCGTCATGCGCAAACGGCGGGCATTTGTCGCAAGAAGCCCGCCGTTTGTATCATCGGTATACACGGGTAGCGTGTAAGGAAACAAAACCCGTGCTACGATGAATACATAAAATCAGTCTACCTATCTTTCCTGCAGCGTTGTCTTATCCGGTTTCAGAACAATCTGCAGGCCGCACTGTCGTTCCTTGATCAGTCTTTATCCCACGCATAAATGCGTGTTTGGCTGACTTGATATCGTTTTTCCCGTACCGATATATTGGCAACAGGCGTGCCGGTTCTGTTTTGCAAATCCATTGCAAACACCGGCCATTCGCTTCCGGGCGGACCCACACCGTTCCGGCGATCTGGTTTTGATAAAAATGGTCAGTGTTTCCGGCATGCCAAGGCTGCCGCGCCACGCTGAACCACCGTGCAGATACAAAGAGCAGATGAAAGAAAAAACCACCCGTTCTACTGATTCCGCCGCAGCGGCGCAATCGCGCATCGCGCTGGCGCAATTGTTTGGCGATACCGCTCCGGTTTCTGCAGAGCCCGCCGCCCAGGCAACTGCCCGCGCCCAGGCAGAGCCCGATTCCGTGCTGGCCCGCAAAAAAGCGCGGGAAGACGATATTAATTCGCGCTCTGAGCTGTTGCGCCGTAAACGCGAAGCCCGTGACCAGATTCTGGCGCGTGTCGCCGCCGCCGGTTTCACGCCGGAAGAAGTCATGGCCGTGGCCTCGCAATTGCCCGACTGATCCTTTTGCCAAAATCCACACAAAAAACCGCAGCACACAGGCTGCGGTTTTTTGTTCAAACGTTTGTATCAAACCTGCTGGCGACCATCAGAAATTGGTGCGCAAACCCAGCGAGAAAATATTGGCCTTGTCGCCCGCCGTACCATTGGGCACGCCGGTAGATTGCTCGAACGATGCATTGGCATCGTTATCCAGGCGCGTGTAGGACGCAAACACGCGTGTCGCTTTGCTCAACTTGTAATAGGCCGCCAGGTTGAACTGCTTGGCGCCGCTGGCAGAAATCGGGGTATCACCCTTTACATCTGCCATATACAGGTAAGAGGTATGGAACGACCACGGTCCGGTCTTGTAGCCCAGCAAAATGGCAGCGTCGTCTTGATGCGTATTGCTGCCGCCGAAGCTGGAGGCCACACGTTCCCACAATGCATTCACCGTAAAGCCATTCCAGGTTGCACCGCCGCCCACGGCGTAGTCTTCCAGATAATCACCGGCCTTGTAGGTGGTGGTGGAAAGCGTGCTGGAGAGCAATGACGACGTATCTTTGTCACGCTTGTACGTAGCACCTGCGGTGAAGGTGCCGTCGTCGTAATAAGCGGTACCTGCGTATTGCAGCGGATTGGTGCTGCCATTATTCAGGCCCAGATTGCCGACAGAGGCATTCACCCCGAAGTTGCCAAACTTGCTCGACTCAAAGCTGGCGATATTGGCATTGCGCTCTTCCAGACGGAACAACAACTCGCCATTGCCCCAGGCATCTTCGGAATAGTTGTAGGTACCATCCAGTTCCGGCACGTAATAGGCGCTGGCGGTATACAACGCATCTTCATTGCGGCCAAACGTCACGTTACCAAAACCACCTTTCACGCCAATGAAGGTATTACGGTTACCCCAAGTGTCGCCGGAGGTACCGCCAATATGCAGCTTGTTCTGTACTTGCCAGATGGTGGATAAACCGTCATCCCATTTGTCTTCCCCCACAAACGCGATGCGGCTGCCCTGATCTTGCACACGGGTCAGATTGGCCGAGACACCTGGGCCGGATTGCTGCACATACTCCAGACCGGTACGGATGCTCCCGGTGATGGTCACGTCGGCCATGGCGGCCGGGGCTACACAGAGGGCGGCAAGCGCGCCTGCGATGATTTTTTGCACGATCTTCTCCAGATTTGAACGGGTGATGTCGGTTCGGCAGACGACCCGCAAACGGTCGTCTATACCGGCCTGTATTCAGGGCGGGCCGGACTATACGTATAGACGTGCGAATGTCTGTTACGGACTGGAGAAGATTTCGTGAAACCTTCGTGGCTGAATTGTTGCTGGCGTATGTCGTGCGCGTAGAAGGCGCATCAGGCCAAGGTTTGCGGATCGGCGGGCAAAACTGCATGTGTTACAGCGAGCGGGCCGCAACCGACAGACCCACCAAAAAAAAGCCCCGCAAAGCGGGGCTGGTTCTCTAACAGTGGCAATAGACCACCTGGGTCATTTGCGTTCTGGAGAGGTTTTTCCATCAGGCTTGGTGGTGCCCAGCAGCCACGCAAAACCGGCCGGATTACGTTGGGCAAAAGAAGGACGCAGCCTGATCTGACCCGCATCGGGCTGGGAGGGAACCGCTTTTTGTTCCGGATTGACGAAGGCATTCATGATCATGCACCCACTGGTTACGCAAAACCTGCAAACGGCCCCGATTATGGCTCGCCTGACATGAATTGAAATGCACTAATTGGCTGAGAATGGCCACAGATCAATAAAACCATGGCGTAAGCTGATGAGTGGTCAACTTTCGTTTGGCTTTCTGGTGCAAACGGTTGGATGGTATGACCTTTTGAGATGGGAGGCACTGCCTTTCGTGGGTTTTGTCTTTATATGTGATTGTTTTATATGGAAAAAACGGGGATCTCTTCGGGGGTGTTAACAGCCGTTGCGGCTACAGCATCTGCTGACCTTTACCGGGAGGGTGGGTCCGCAAACTACCGGGCCAGTTTCTTAAGCAATAAAAAAAGCCCACTGCATGCGGGCTTTTTTCTGGGTGACATGAGTCCGCTTAGAACGGGATGTCATCCTCAAAATCATCAAAGCTGCGGGCCGGGGCCGGTTTTTTCGGGGCTGCGGCGGCAGGGGCCGGGGCGGCCATGGGTGGGCGTGCGGCCGGGGCGGGTGCGGGGGCTGCGGCGTATTCCTGATTGAAATCGTCGTAACCGCCACCTTGCTCGCCACCGCCCATGCCACCACCACCACGGCCAGACAGCATTTGCATCTGGTCGGCGATGATTTCAGTGGTGTAACGGTCAGCGCCGGTTTGCTTGTCTTGCCACTTGCGGGTCTGAATGCGGCCCTCGATGTACACCGAGCTGCCTTTTTTCAGGTACTGACCCGCGATTTCTGCAAGGCGGTTGTACATGGTGATGTTGTGCCACTCGGTCTTTTCTTGCTGCTGGCCTTGCTTGTCCTTGAAGCGTTCCGTAGTGGCAATGCTGAAATTGCATACGGCGCCGCCGGAGGGCAGGTAACGGGTTTCCGGGTCGCGGCCCAGGTTGCCGATCAACAGCACTTTGTTGAGCGATGCCATAAGGTGGTGTTTCCTTGAAAATGAATGACAGGCGGTGCGTTCAATGCACCTGGATAACGGGTGAGTATAACGGCGCAGGCGCTCTGGCGCGAGGGGCGGATGACCCGGCAAACCGGGCCTTTAGCCCGCAAGCCGCGCCCGCATTGGCCTGGCGCAGTACACCATGATTGCAACAAAAAAGCCGATGACGCAGCACCGGCTTTTTTGGGGTTGCCATCCGGTATTGCCAGATGTGTTTACTGGTTAGCACGCGCTAGGGTGAGCACGCGCCAGGCGGCCGAGACTTCATCTGTCACCAGGCGCGCGCCATTGAGGGTGACGGGGCGCGTCTCGCTGGCGGGCAGGCAGATTTGCAGTTGGTCGCGGGCGAAATGGGTATTGCCATTAAACGCGATATGAATCTGCAGCGCGTTGGCGGCAGCCTCGACGCCAAGTTGCCATTCGCCACACAGACCGTGCTGGTAGCCGTAGCTGACACCATCGTCCTCAAAACAACGCACCTCAAACGCGCCCTCTTTGCCGGGGTAGAGCAAGAAGCCGCGCTCGTCCGCCGCTTGGGCAAAGTGCTGGTCGGCGACGTTGAGCGGCACACCGCTGTTTTCGCGGACCAGCAGCATGGTGGCGTCCAGTGGTGCATCCAGGGTCACGGTCTGGCCGCCATCAAAGCTTTGTGTTTCGCCGTAGCGCCACCAGCGGGTGCCAGCGGGCAGGTAAACGTCACGGGTGGTGGCGCCTTGTTCTACGACGGCGGCAATAAGCAGGTTCTCCCCGATCATCATGTCGTCGTTTTCGGCATAGCAACGGGTGTCCTGCGGGAAGGTGTAATACGTCGGCCGCATGATCGGCTGGTAATTGCAATGTGATCGCCAGAGCAGATCGTAGTAATACGGCAGCAGCCGGTAGCGCAGTTTGATCAGGGCGCGGATCTGCGGTGTGATTTCCGGGTACATCCACGGTTCGGTGACCACTTCGCCACTGTTTTCTGAATGGATGGAGAAGCGGGGCAGGAAAATGCCAAATTGCACCCAGCGCAAGAAGAGTTCCGCGTCGGGCTGCGGGCCCAGAAAACCGCCCACATCGTGACCGGTGTTGGACACGCCAGACATAGCCAGCCCCGTACCCATGCGCACGTTGTATTTGAGTGTTTGCCAGCCGGTGTAGTTGTCGCCAGACCAGGTTTGCACATAGCGCTGCATACCGGCACACCCCGCGCGCGATACCGTGAACGGGCGCAATGCTGGCGCGTGTTCTGCCTGGGCTTCATACGACGCTTTGCACATCAGCAGCGTTTGCAGCGGTTTGATCTCAATGGCCGGCAGCGGGTTGCCAAAGTTGGCGGCCAGGGCGCGGGTGTCCCAGATTTCAAATTCGTTATTGTCATTCCATGCCGAGCTGATGCCGTAATCAAGCAGCGCCGTTTTGACGCCGTTTTTCCACCAGTCGTAACCGGCTTGTGCGGTGAAATCCACGTAGGCTGCATCGCCACCCCAGAATGCGACCGGCAGGGGGGTGCCATCCGGATTGTTGATCAACGCGCCGGCTGCGGCGGCTTCGGCAAAGCGCGGGTGGGTTTTCAGGAGCGCGGGTTTGATATTGGCGACCAGGTGGACGCCGTGTTGCCGGTAATGCGCGGCAAAGCCTTTGGCATCCGGGAATTTGGATTCATCCCAGTTGAACACATAACGTTTGCCGGCAATGGTGGTGTAGCCCGATGACAAGTGGAAGGAGTCGCACAGGATGTCGTGCTCGCCGCAATGCGCCAGAAAATCATTCATGCGCACCTGCGCGTCAGGCGCGTCGGTGTAGCTCATGGTTGAGCCGGAATAACCCAGGCTCCAGCGCGGCGCAAAGGCCGGGCGGCCGGTGAGCCAGGTAAAGCGGCTGACGACGTCCCGCACGGTATCACCGGCAATGAAGTAGTAATCCAGCGGGCCGGTTTCGGCCACAAATGAGCGGTAAAAACCATGGTAGTTGTCATGCTCGCGGCCAAAATCAAAGCGGCAATCAGCCGGGGTGTCGTAGTACAGGCCAAAGGTGGTCTGGTTACCGGTGTGACGGGTGAGATAGAACGGGATGTGCTTGTAGAGCGGGTCTGTGCTTTTGGCGTTGTAAAACGCTGCATCCAGATTGCACATGCGGTAACTGTTGCCATGCCGGTTGGCATCGCCGGTTTTTTCACCAAGGCCAAAGTACTGTTCTTCCTCTGCGCGGGCCAGATAGTGATAAACACGCTCGTCCCAATAACCAAAGTTGTAACCCTGGGTGGGGCGATCGCTGGCCGTCTTGATCCAGACGCCGTCGCGCTGCTGGAACCAGCTGCAATAAAAACCGTTGAGGTCGATCTCCAGCTTGATGGCCTGCGTGGTAAGGGTGGCGCGCTGGGCATCCAGCGTCAGTTGGTACCCCGGCCGGGAAAAACCAGGCAGCGCACGGGCATCGTGGCC
>JASLES010000240.1 GCA_030151005.1 Silvimonas sp. | reverse complement strand
TTGCCATTCACCACGCGGGCGCTCGAAGTCCGGGCGATCACCATCACGGCGTGCTCGCGGTGCTTGCCCATTGAAGCTGCGGTCATCGCGCCGTGGGGCGTCGCGATCATCCCGGCGGAATGCGGGGCGATCACCTTGCGGGCGGTCAGGGCGATTGTCGCGGTCGCCTTGATAGCGTGGCTTGTCACCACCAAAGCTACGGTCACCACGCGGCGCATCACGCTCGTCACGGCGGAAAGCCGGGCGATCGCCTTGCGGGCGTTCGCTCCGGTTGTCACGGTCGCCCTGATAACGCGGTCTGTCGCCGCTCCCCTCGTTACGATCGCCACGCGGCGCATCATCCCGTCGATACGACGGGCGATCGGTTTGCGGACGCTCGCCACGATTGTCGCGGTCTCCTTGATACCGTGGTCTGTCACCGGTAGCCGCCCGATCACCGCGAGGCGCATCGCGGTCGTCGCGACGGAATGCCGGGCGATCCCCCTGCGGGCGCTCACCACGGTTATCGCGGTCGCCCTGATAGCGCGGTTTGTCGCCACCAAAGCTGCGGTCGCCACGCGGTGCATCGCGGTCATCTCGCCGGTAAGCCGGCCGATCGCCTTGCGGGCGTTCGCTACGATTGTCCCGATCGCCCTGGTAACGGGGCTTGTCACCCCCGTCACGCCGAGCGCCCCCGCGGCCTTCGCCTTCACTTTTACCTTGCCAGGCTGGATCCTGCTGATAAGGTTTTTGCGCCTGACCGCCAGAGAAGGCCGCAGCACGGCCGGCTGGTCTGGTCGGTCGCCGTGCGTTGCCGGCAGGTTGAGCCGCCTCTTTGGGAGGCAGTTTCAGGGTTTTTTTGTCGCTCATGGGATTAATCCGGGATAGGCAAGGTGTGACGCACTCGGGCGGGCAATTTGTCCCGTACAAGGCGCCATGAAGTGTTGATCAGGTCGGCCAGTTCTGTGGCCGGCAAGACGCGTGTGTTGGTGATGGCAATCCAGCCGTGGCGCGCCAGATACGGCGCGGGTATCACGCCGCTATGGTCGGTCAGTTCCAGAAACCGGGTTTTCTCTACTTTAAGCGAAACCTGACCGGTATCGACGCTCACCACGGCAAACATCTTGTCAGCGACAGAGTAAACCTCTCGCGTCTGCCATTTGATGTCGCGGGTCACGCCAGGCAAAGCTGCGCACTTTGCCCGGAATTGATCCAGATTCATAGGTATTGTTCCTGTTCGGCTTTCTGGCCCAGGCGATCCATCTCTTGGGCCAGTGCCGCCAGTTCAGGCGGTAATGAGCTTGTCAGCAATTGTTCCAGCCGGCGCCGGTCTGCATCCGTCAGGTCTGCACGCAGGGGGCATGAGATCAGTGTAGCGGTATCCATGCCGCAGGTTTGCCATTGTGCACCGGCCTGACTGACGGCAGCCCCCGTTTGCAGCGCCAGTGCAATCCCCCACGGGTCACAATCACAGCAGATGCTGACCGGACAACCTGCCAGTTGCACCAGATGGCGCAGACTGCCCAACCATCCGGGTGTGATGTAACCCGGTTGGCAGAGGATCAACTCACCGGGTTGGGCTTGTTCGCAGGCGCGGACAAACGCGCCAGGGTTTTCGATCACCCGCAACTGCTGCACGCCTGCCAGTTGATCGCACGCAACAATACTTTGCGGGGTCAGTCCCAGATACTGCGGCAAGGCGGCCAGATCGACCACCACATAACCTTTGGCGATCAATGTGCAATGCCCGCCCAGCAAGAAGAGAGGCGCACGGGCTGAAATACCGCAGGCCATCAGATCGACATGCTCTGTCAGCCATTGCCACTCTGCGGCATGAATACTGCCGCTGCTACGTGCAAACCGGGCAAACAACTCACGCGAGCCTTCCCGCCCTTGTGCCAGCCAGCGCGCCAAAGCATCACATAACTGACGTCGCGCCGGGACAGAACGCGCCGGGCTCCCGGCCAGGGCCAACTGGATATTGAGCAAACGCTCGTCATTGACACTTAACCAGCGCAGGTTCTCGCGTTTGGCTTTTTCCGCAATCGGGTCCAGCAAACCCACTTGTTCTCGTAACGCGGGTAGATCAAGCCAACTGATGGATCGGGGTTGCCACACACCAGCCGAGGCGCGGCTGCTCACTTCTTCGATGTCTATCCAGCCACGCAGCAACAACCCAAGCAAGGTTTCCACCGCAAGCGTCTGCTGTTCCGGGCCCGCCTGATCCAGCAACGCGATCCACTTGGGGTGTTCCGCCCGCGTTTGCTTAAGCCACTCGCGCAACAGTTGCCGGCGATCGCGCGGCCAGTCTGCCAAGGCGTGCGGCGCCTCGATATCCGCACGCACGCGGCGGCGGCCCATGCCGGCAGGCGCGTCTGCAAGGTTCAGCGTCAACAAGCCAGGACGGCTTTCATGCGCGCGCCAGTCTGGCTCCATGCAGGTTATTCCGTCGCGGCGGCACGAATACGCCGACGCGTTTGCGCAATCACCGGCGCCCAGGTCTCGCCAGGTTGTTTCTTGCGCGTGGTCAGAGTCAGTTCACTGGGGCCGTACACGTTGGTGTTGTGCGTGAGCGGCGTGGTGATCAGGTATTGCGCCTGGGTTGCTTTCAAAAAGCCACCGACGCGGTCAATGTTAAAGATGTCCAGATGGGCAAACGGCTCATCAATGAAGACAAAACCGGACGGATTGGCATCATCCATCATCAAGCCAATCAGCATGATCAAGGACTTCATGACTTGCTGGCCGCCAGAGGCTTCGCCATCGTTCAACCCCATCATGCCTTTCTGGTCGAAGTTGAAACGCACAGTCAGCCCGGCTTGCGACAGCACCAGATCATCGTTATCCAGATGCGGCAGGTCGGTTTCGACATCAATGCCAGAGAGTTCACCCAGGCGCTTGAGGTTACGCCCGTACTCGCGCACGGTGGCTTTTAGCTTGTTGATATAAGCGCCGCGTGCTTCGTCGGTTAACAGTTCGGTGCGCTGGACTTCGTTGCGGTGCAGGTGGGTGTCATTTTCCAGCGCGTGGTAGTCGTCGGCCACTTTGTCGCGCCGGGCCAGAATGGTGGGATCGGTTTCCCATTCCATTTGCGCCAGCCGCTCGCGCTCGCGTTCGACCATATGCTGGACTTCGCGCGCGGAGCCGTATTTATCCCGCAGCGTACGCAGGCGTTCGGCGCTGCGCACTTCGTCCGGCATCCCCGCGCGGGACTTGCGCAAATCGGTGATACGACGCGTTTGTTCGTCCCGCTGGCGGGCCAGTTGCTCCAGCTCGGCATTGACCGCGCGATCCAGCAATTCGCGGCGATCCTTGAGTTTCTCGTAGCCCAGCCGGCCTTCTTCCCGCAATTTGCGGGCCTCATCCCAACTGGCTTGCGCCATGGCCATCGCCGCGCCGGCCTCTTGCACACGGCGTTGTTCTTCCGGCCAGCGCTCTGCCACGGCGGCAAATTCTTCCTGGCGCGCGGCCAGTTGTACCACGGCCTGCATGCCCATCAGAGACTGCTGCAGTGCCGAGACGTCGCGCTCCAGTTCAACCAGTTTGCCTTCGTCGGCCAGCAGTTGTTCATTTAGATCACGCAAGCGGCGTGTCGTTTCATTCAGGCGGGACTGACGTGCCGCCTCACCAAATGCATAGTCTCCCGGCCGGGCGGAGATATCACGCGCGCCGCGGCGCTCTTTGTGATAACCGTCGCGGGTAATCCAGTCTCCGTCCAGGCTATCGCCGTCGGCGACGGATTTGGCGCGTTGGGTGCGGTTTAACAAACTGACCAGCCAGCCCGGCGCATCGGCCTTGAAGTCGACGACTTCCAGAATCGAGTTACGAGTGGCACGCGCCACCGGCTCACGTTCGGGCACGATGAAGTGGCGGTATTTCAATTGCTGGCCAATGCCGAATGCCTCTTTGCGATCGCTGGCCCGGTTCAGCAAAATGATATGCCGATACGGTGCCAGCAGCGCCTCCACCGCGTCTTGCCATGTGCTGTCCCGCACTTCCACGATCTCGGTCAGCAATTGATGTGCAATGCCGGCTTCATCCAGCGCGGCGCGCATGCGGTTCACAAAGTCCGGATGCGGTTGGCGGCCTTGTTGCAGGGCAAACTGCGCCTGGGCCAGTTCCTGGCGTTCATCCTTCATCAGCTTGATGGCTTGCTTGAGCTTTGCCACCCCATCACGCTGCTGCGCCAGCTTGTCATTCAGCGCCACGCCATCTGCGCCGTGTTCGGCTTCGGCCAATTGCCGCAGGCGCTCGGCCTCTTTCATGGTTTTTTCGCTATCGCGGGCAGCATCACGCGCCACCTGGAAGGTCGCGTAGGCTTCGTCATGCTCTTTACGGGCGGCTTCTTCCTGCGACTGCGCGGACTCCTGCCCGGTGGCGATGGCACGATATTGCCCATCCAGGGTGTCTAGTTCGTCTTGCTTGAGCCGCAATGCTTTGCGAGCACCTCTAAACTGGTTGATATACCCGCGCAGGCTTTCCCACTGCTCGACATACTTGAGCGCGGGGACGGCCTGTTGTTCCAGCTTTTCGATATCGTCCTGCAGCGAACGCCATTCCAGATAGTTATTGGCACGCAATTTCAAGCGCTCAACATCCAGCCCGACCTGGCTGAGCTGCTGTTCCATCTTGGACAGTTCGCCTTCCGCCTCTTTCAGGCGCAACTTGGCCTCGGCATAGTGATCCAGCACCTGCTTGTCGCCAAACACCTGGAACACCAGATCCAGCAATCCTTTGGGCGAGTACTCGCACAACTTGTCAGTATCGCCCTGCTCCAGCGCTAACACTTCGGCAATGGCCGGAGTCAGACCGGCTTGCTCCAGCCGGCGCTTGTATTCATTCACCCCCAGCCATTGCAGCCCACTTTCCGTCTGGGCATCAAGCGTGACATCGCCTTCGGCGATGGCGTATTGCCGCATCCAGTCACCGCCTTGTTTGCGGATACGGCAAAACAGCGTAACGACTTCACTCGTGGCCGGAAAAAACAGCGTAGGAAACAAACCGCCCGCTTCGCGACGGGGGTTGGACACCACGCCGCGCAGCCACGCGTAGTTCTCCCGGTTGTTGCGCACGTAGCGCTTGTAATCACGCCGGCCAGAACACTTCAGCGCCAAAAGCGTACGCAATGCGTCCAGCAACGTGGTTTTGCCCGAGCCATTCGGGCCAACAATGGTGACAATCTGGGCGTCCAGCGGCACGCGAATGGCGCGCCAGAAATCCCAGTGGATCATTTCAAGTTCGCGGATCTGGAACATTAAACTTCTTCTCCCGCGGGGGTTTCGGCGGTGTCTTCGGGATCATCGTCGCTGCCGGCGTCTTCTTCTACGGCAATGCGGGTGCCAGTCAGCTTGAGGACTTCCGCCAGTGCGCCTTCAATAATGCGCGGGGCGAGTTTGGTGTAGTCCAGCATCAAATCCAGCAAGGGCCCTTCATGGATCATCTTGTTGCGGCGGATCACAAAACCCAGTTTGGCCAGTTGCCCCAGGTTCATGGAGAACCGGGATTTACCGCCAAGCTTTTTGCCAAAGTCGGCGTACACCGCGTCTTCTGGCACACCCGGCGCGACTTCCTCGCCCCGGGTGATGGGTTTTTCTGCGCCAAACATATCTGTCTGCGTATCGCCGGCGGCAGAGGCGCGCGCAATCTGGCGTTCCCGCTTGGGCAGAATGATCAATGCCCAGACCACGACAAGGAGTGCAATAGCGTCGCGCGGCAAACCCAT
>JASLES010000097.1 GCA_030151005.1 Silvimonas sp. | reverse complement strand
GGTTGGCGCACAAAGAAAAAGCCCCGCATTGCGGGGCTTTTTGTGTTCTGGGTTGCCTTGAGGGCTTATTCAACGATCAGGGTCAGATCGCGGACCGATTCAACGGTCTGGTTGCCCGGACCCCAGCACACTTTCGCCTTGTTGCCCTTCTGGAACATCACGATGCCGTCAACGGCTTCGGGCTTGCTCACGGTAGCGGCGCGGTTAACGCGGGCGTTACGTTGCAGTTCAACGGACTTGCCAAAGAAAGGGATGCTGATTGCCATGGTGTGTGCTCCTGAGATCGATTTGAATTTTGATGACGTCAGTATACACGTTTCGTAGTTATACTACGTAGGAATTATTTACGGAATGTACATGTTGCAACTACATGAATCGATCCCCGTCCACCAAGGTAAACAACGAAATTACTGGGATTGTGGCAGGTCTTGGCTGAAGTTTGGCGGTTGTATGCTACATATTATACCGAGCATATTTCATTTGTTTGTAGTTTTACTTCTTGTTTTTGACACTTGAACTACATCCGGTAGGCGGCAAAAAGGTGTGATTGCACCTTGCTCTGTCACAAAATGAAGGGTCGCCACGTCAGAGTGGTGATCACTCAACCGGTTGACCGTACTGCCATGAACGCACCTGTCCTTTCATTTACCGCTATGCGACCGCGTCTGTTTGCCCTGGCTTACCGCATGACCGGTATGCGGGCGGATGCGGAAGACATCCTGCAAGAAGCGTGGCTGCGCTGGCACGAGGCTGATCGCAGCCAGATTGAAATCCCCGAGGCCTGGCTGACCACCGTAGTGACCCGCCTGGCAATTGACCGCCTGCGCGAAGCAAGGCGCACACGGGCTGACTACATTGGGCAGTGGCTGCCCGAGCCACTGGTCGAGGCTGCCCCAGACCCCTTGCAACAGCTGGAGCATGTGGGCGAGCTATCGCTGGCATTTCTGGCCTTGCTGGAAAAACTCACCCCGTGGGAGCGTGCCGCATTCTTGCTGCGAGAGAGTTTTGAACTGGATTACGCCGAAATTGCCACCATGCTGGGTAAAAGCCAGGCGGCAATCCGCCAGTTGGTCCACCGGGCCAGGGCGCGCTTGCAAGATCGCTCACCACGCTTTGAGACCACGCCGCAAGCCCATATGGATCTGCTGCAACGCTTTGCCCGGGCTTCTGCCAGCGGTGACCAGGCCGCACTGATGGCATTGCTCGATGAGAACGCCATCTATAGCAGTGATGGCGGCGGCAAGGTGATGGCCACGTTACGGCCCTTGCATGGTGCCAAACGCCTGGGGCTGTTTTATGCCTGCCTCGTGCGCTTATACGCCGGGCAACCGGTGTATTACGCCATCGCGACGGTCAATGGCGAACCAGGCCTCTTGCGCTACAACCACGGCAAACTCGATTGTGTGATGTCCATCAGCCATGATGGCGAGCGGGTACACGCCGTTCATGTGATCCGCAATCCGGACAAACTGGCTGGGGTTGACGCTGCGTTGTCACAACTGGGGCCACTGGTCCGTCTTGTAGAGTGAAGCGGCTGCCTGAGGCTGGGTAGCTGCATGTTTGATTCATTCTTCAAGGAGCTTCCCATGACATCGCCTCGCCTGCCTTCCCGTGATCTGGCCCCTAAAGCGTACGCTGCGCTGGGTCAGGTGAACGCCGTGCTGGAATCATCGTCGCTGGATCGTAAACTGATTGAACTGGTGTTTTTGCGGGTATCGCAAATCAATGGCTGCGCGTACTGCGTGGACTTGCACTGGAAAGGGCTGATTGAAAGCGGAGAAGATCCGCGTCGCCTCAATAGCTTGATCACCTGGCGCGAGAACACCTTTTACACGCCGCAAGAACGGGTGGCGCTGGCGTGGGCAGAGTCGCTGACCCGGTTAGAGCAAACCGGCGCGCCGGATGCAGACTTTGCTCCGTTGAGCGAGCACTTTACCGATCAGCAGATTGTAGAGCTGACGTTTGTGGCCGCGCTGATGAACGCCTGGAACCGCCTGGGTGTCGGGATGCGGCTGCCCGTGGGCATGCCCAAACTGAAACGTTAGGATGGTGCAGGCATAAAAAAACCGCAGCCAAAGCTGCGGTTTTTATTTAATCCAGGCGCACTCAAGGTGCAGGCTGGATTAGATGGCGCGGATGGCGCCGGCTTGCAGACCCTTCGGGCCTTGCTTGACTTCAAACTCAACGCGCTGATTTTCCTTCAGGGTCTTGAAGCCTTGACCGGTGATTTCGGAAAAGTGAGCGAACAGATCGGCGCCGCCGTTGTCCGGAGTGATGAAGCCGAAGCCCTTGGTGTCGTTAAACCATTTTACGGTACCGGTAGTAGTAGACATGCTACGTTCCTTTGAAACAGATTTTGAAAATTGGAGCGAGACGCTCCGGTAGTGCATACGATCAGGAAACGTACCGGGAAACTCTGGCAAAACGCCTACGAGGGCACAGCAGGGTAAACCGTGGTCATGCTGAATCGAAAACTGCAGAACGCACCATACACAGGTTTCACGGTGCTGTCGATAGTAAAAAACAGTTTTCGACCAAAGGCCAAAGCCCAGGCTGGATGCGGTTTGTGGCCCGATTTACCCCGGTTTTGCCAGAAATTACTTGCCCGTGTCAGGTGTTTTTCCGGATTGCTGGCGGCTGGCGAAGTCGGCAAACGCGGTGTTGAGCAAGGCCGCAATGTGGACGCCACCCAGGGTCAGTTGCTGGCGCAGTATCGGCGCCATTTCATCGGCATACGCCAGCGGAATATCCACGTGGCTGCCAGCGGTCTGTTGCGGGCAGCTTAGCCCGCCGGGCAAATCGCCATAGGTTAGCGCACGGGCAATGGCGTTGGATTGCGCGGCCCATTGCTCCGGCGTGCCTTCACCCCAATCGGCCAGATGCGGGGCAAAGTCGGTCAGCAAGCGCTCCGCAAAAGCGCTCTCGCTCGTGCCCCGCAGGAGTCGCTTGATCAGGCCGGTATCCCACAGCGCATGCAGATTGGTTGGCTGGCCGGCAAAAACCACTTGTACATCGTTACCACCCCGATCGTGGTTATCTGCCGCGTGCAGTGGCTGCGTTAAGTCTCCGGCCACATGAATGACCACGCGCAAGGCAAGGCGCTGATCGTCGGCGCTGGCATCCGGGTCTTGCAGCACCGCCATGAAGCGGGCGAGGGCGGCCGTGGCGCAACGCCCGTCCGGGCAGTAGCTGTCGTGGCTGCTGGTGGTGCACAGCGGGATATTGTCGTAGTGCCACTGGGCTGAGCCGGGGATGCGTGCAGCCAGCATGGCGCGGTTTTGGTCCAGCCAGTTGGCTTCGTCGGCCAGATTGTCTGTCCCCAGAATTTGCCGCACGGCAGCGCGGCTTTGCGGGGTAAGCAGCGCGTTGGCCACCAGGCCGGTAATCCGGTGTCCTTGTGCGCCCCAGGCGAGCACCGGGCCGCTATATATACCAAAGGTCAGCAACGCGATCAGCAGGCTGGTTTTCATCGCCCGGGCCATGGCGGGGCTCCTTTATACGGGTTGGCGGGAAAGCGCAAACTTGTAATTAGACGACTGTTCACTACGTGATTATTTTGTTTTCAAACAAGGTATTTGGCAGGCATTCTGCGGTTAGTCGGGTCGAGTTGCGCCCAGTCATGAGACTGCGTCGTGGCCGTGCCAAAACAGATTCAAGCTTCAGGCCATTCAATAAAACAAGACCATTGATATCCACGGGGTAACCATGAACAACAACAACGCGCCCGCCGGGGTGCATCAGATCGTCATTGTCGGCGGGGGTGCCGGCGGGCTGGAGCTGGCCGCACGGCTGGGTCACAACCTGGGGCGCACAGGCCAGGCACGCGTCATTCTGGTGGACGGCTCTCCCACCCATATCTGGAAACCGCTGCTGCATGAAGTAGCTACCGGCGCGCTCAACACGGGTGAGGATGAAGTCAATTATTTCGCCCATGCGCATCGCCACGGTTACGAGTTTGAATTCGGCTTCATGAATGGCCTGGATCGCGAAGCACGCACCATCAGTCTCAATGCCGTGTTTGATGAAGACGGCACAGAACTCTGCGGTCCACGCAGCATTCATTACGACACGCTGGTGCTGGCGGTGGGTGCGGTCTGTAACGACTTTGGCACGCCGGGCGTTCAGGAAAACGCCATGCAGCTCAACACGCCAATAGAAGCAGATCGGCTGCGCAAACGCTTGCTGGCCCAGTCTTTCATTGTAGGGACGACCAACGATCCGCTGCGTGAATTGCGTATTTCAATTATTGGTGCCGGCCCCACCGGCGTGGAACTGGCGGCAGAAATCCATCACGCCATTACCGAAGCCCACAACTATGGCTCGCGCCTGTCGCCGGATCAGCTGCGCATCAGCGTGATTGAAGCCGCGCCGCGCATTTTGTCGGGCGCGCCCGAGTCGCTATCCATTTACGCCACGGAAGAGCTCAAGGCCCGCAATATCGCCGTGCTGACCAGCAGCAAGGTGCAAGAAGTCCAACCCACTCAGGTGGTTCTGGCGGATGGTCGCAATATTGAATCCGACATCATTGTCTGGGCAGCCGGGGTGAAGGCGGCGGCGTGGTTGTCTACGCTGGGCCTGCAAACCAATCGCAACGGCCAGATCGAAGTGACGTCGGTGCTGCAAACCGTGACCGACAAGCACATTTTTGCGATGGGTGATTGTGCGTTTGCAACCGATGGCGAAGGTGGGCCCCCGCTGGCGGCGACAGCACAAGTGGCGCACCAGCAAGCGCGCTGGCTGGCCGAAATGCTGGAGAAATACTTTGCCGGGCGTGAAGTGGCGCCATTCCGCTTCAAGCCGCAGGGCATTATGGTGTCCTTGGGCAAGCACACCGCCGTGGGCTCGCTGGCGGCGGTGGTTGGCCCCAAGCGCGATTACTATGTGGAAGGGATTAGCGCCAAGCTGATTTATTCTTCGCTATACCGCATGCATCAGGCTGCACTGCATGGCTGGGTCATGGCCGGGCTTTTGTATGTCGGGGACAAGCTGCGGCGTATTGCGCAGCCGCCGCTCAAGCTGCATTAACCCTGTATCAAATGGGGCGTTCTGGTCTGGCGTTTGCGTCTACGACCGGGGCGCGCCAGGATCGACAGGCAAAAAAAACGCCGACCTTGTTGGGCGGCGTTGTAAACAGAGGATGGAAACGAAACCGCGCGGCGTGATTAACACACCGCGCAACACGAATCCTCGTCCAGGCCCCGCCGCCGGTCAATTATCATGATCTAATTATTGACATTGGCAAAAAAATGGGCATTTGCTCAATTCCACCGCTTTTCTGCTTTTTTGAACCCCTTTGTACCGCACACTGACCAATGGCAATTGGCAGCTTCCCCCTATTCTTCGGTAAGATTTGGTGTTTTTCCCGAGAGTGAATCCGCATGGCGCAAGTTGGGGTAGTCATGGGCAGTAACAGCGACTGGGACGTCATGCGCCTGGCCGTTGAACAGCTCAAAGCATTTGGCGTTGAATTTGAATGCAAAGTGGTCTCGGCGCACCGTACGCCAGACCTGATGTTCGAATACGCAGAAACCGCCCGAGAGCGCGGCCTGCAATGCATCATTGCCGGGGCCGGTGGCGCAGCCCATCTGCCGGGGATGATCGCCGCCAAAACGACGGTACCGGTGCTGGGTGTGCCCGTGCCATCCAAGTATTTGCGCGGGGAAGACTCGCTGTTGTCGATCGTGCAGATGCCCAAGGGTGTGCCGGTTGCCACCTTCGCCATTGGCGAAGCCGGAGCCGCCAACGCAGGCCTGTTTGCGGTGGCGATCCTGGCAGCGCAAAGCCCTGAGCTGGCTGAAAAACTGGCTGCATTCAGGGCAAAGCAAGAACAAACCGTGCTGGATATGACGCTGCCTGAGGTATGAGTCAGGACGACAACCAGGACGAACTGACCCGCTACCAGCTCATCATTGATCAGGGCTGGTGGCGCTGCGTGCTCTGGCGCGGGATGGTTTGCCTGGGTGTTCCGGGTAGTTTGCTGTTGTATCTGGTGCGTGCGCTAAATGGTATTAGCCCTGACCTTGTTTCAGGGATATTTCACACGTTTCCATTGGGTTTGACGGCCGGTTTTGTCTACGGACTGGCCTTATGGGGGTTTGCGCAGTTGCAAATCCTCAAAGCAAAACGAGAAAAGGACTGAAAATAATGGCCAAGAAGCCGATTCTTCCACCCGCCATGCTGGGCATTCTGGGTGGTGGCCAGCTTGGCCGCATGTTTGCCACAGCCGCCAAAACCATGGGCTACCGTGTCACCGTGCTTGATCCCGATCCGCAATCGCCCGCGGCAGACTTTGCCGACGTCCACATTGCCAAACCCTACACCGATCCGCAAGCCCTGGCGCAACTGGCACAAACCTGTGCTGCGGTGACCACTGAATTTGAAAACGTAAACGCTGACAGCATGCGCTGGCTGGCGCAGCAAGGGCTGACGGTTAGCCCGTCTGGCGATGCCGTCGCCATTGCCCAGGACCGGATTGCGGAAAAAACGTTTATCCGCAACGCCGGGCTGGATACGGCGCCATTCCTGGCCGTGCATAACTCTGGCGATCTGGCGGGCGATCTGTCTCCGTACTTGCCAGGTATTCTGAAAACGGCCCGCATGGGTTACGACGGCAAGGGCCAGGTGCGCGTCAATACAGCGGAAGAAGCCCGGCTGGCGCTCTCGAACATGAAACATCAGGCCTGCGTACTGGAAAAAATGCTGCCGCTGGTGGCCGAGGTCTCTGCCATTGTGACCCGCACCCGCGCTGGTGAGGCCGTGTGTTTTCCGGTTGCCGAGAACCAGCACGTAAACGGGATTCTGGACGTCTCCATTGTGCCCGCACGGATTAGCGAAACACTGCTTGAACGCGCTCGCAGCATGGCGTTGCAACTGGTAGAGAAACTGGATTACGTCGGCGTGCTGGCCGTGGAGTTCTTTGTGCTGGAAGGTGACCAGCTGGTTATCAACGAGATGGCGCCACGGCCACACAACTCGGGCCACTACACACTTGATGCCACCCTGACCAGCCAGTTTGAGCAGCAAGTGCGCGCCATGTGCGGCTTGTATCCGGGCAAGGCGGATTTGCTGCGCCCAACGGTGATGGTCAACCTGCTGGGCGATAGCTGGGGTGAGAACAACGCCGAGCCGCAGTGGGAAGTCTTGATGACGGCACCCAACGCCAAATTGCATCTTTACGGCAAAAAGGAAGCACGTATTGGTCGCAAGATGGGCCATTTCAACGTCATGGCTGATAACGCCGACGCCGCACTGGAACAAGCGCTGGCGATCAAGGACACCCTGTGAGTGACGGCTGGCTGGCGCAGTATGAAGCGACGCTAGCCCCCGCAGCGGATCAACTCCGCGCCGAAAAGATGGCCGCCTATATGCGCGGCCATTTTGTTTATCTGGGTATCGCCACACCGCAACGCCGGCTGCTGACCCGGCCGCTGGAGAAAAGCGCCACCGCCGCGTTGACCGAGGCGGAATTGCTGGCGCTGGCCCAGACGCTGTGGCAACAGCCCGCGCGCGAGTACCAATACGCCGCCTGTGACTTGCTGGAGCGGGCAGAAAAGCGGCTCACGCCTGCCGCCTTGCCGGTGTTACTGGCGCTGGTGACGCAAAAATCCTGGTGGGATAGCGTGGACACGCTGGCCAGCCACAGCGTGGGGCGATTGGTGGGGCGCTTTACCCAACTGGTACCGCAGATGGATACCCTGGTCGAACACGACAACCTCTGGTTGCGTCGCACTGCCATCCTCTACCAATTGGGCTGGAAAACCCGTACCGATGTCCCGCGCCTGTTGGATGCCTGTCTGCGCAACGCAGACCATCCGGATTTCTTTATCCGTAAAGGCATAGGCTGGGCGCTGCGCGAATACGCATGGACCGCGCCGGAGACCATACGCGCCTTTCTGGCGCAACATGGACACCGGCTCTCTCCCCTGTCGGTGCGAGAAGCCAGCAAACACCTGGGCAACTGACCCGATTGTCTTGATCACGGACTGTGGCTGTTGCCAGGCAGTCTACGTGTGCCAACATGACCTCATTACCCGCCCACAGGCCGCCGCATGTACACGCCCCAGCACTTTGCCGTTACCGACACGCAAACCGTGCATGACTTTGTGCGCGCCCACAGCTTTGCCACGCTGATCAGCGTGATTGATGGCGTACCATTTGCCAGCCACCTCCCGTTGTTACTGCGTAGTGATGCAACGGGCGACCACTTATGCGGCCATGTGGCACGGGCTAATCCGCACTGGCAACACTGGTCTGATGATGTGCCGCTGCTGGCCATTTTCCATGGCCCACACGGGTATATCTCACCCACCTGGTATGCCAGCGGTCCGGCGGTGCCCACGTGGAATTACCAGGCGGTCCATGCCACCGGCACCATCCGGCTGGTTGATGACCCGGCCGCCACGCTGGCCGCTCTGGTCGGGTTTTACGAGCCAGCGGGAATCGCGGCCACTGTCATGCCGCCCGAGTACGTCGGCAAGTTGTCTGACTACATTGTGGCGTTTGAACTGGATGTCACGCAGTGGGAAGGCAAGTTCAAACTCTCGCAGAACCGCCCGCAAGCCGATCAGGCCGGCGTAGTCCAGGCCTTGCACGCCCGTAACGAAGCAGCCCTTGCGCAGGCCATGCAACCGGCTATCGGGCCGAGCGGTATCAATCACCTGACCCTGGCCGTGGCCGACGTCGAACGCGCCGTGCGTTTTTATATCGATGCACTGGGTGCGCGCCTGCACGCCCAGTGGGATCACGGCGCGTATCTGACCGTGGGTGGGCAGTGGCTGTGTTTGTCTCTTGATGCGGTCAGTGTGGTGGCTGATTACACCCACATCGCGTTTAGCGTCGGCCCGGACGATTTCGCCGGCCTGGTGGCCCGTTTACAGCAACACGGCGCCCGGGCCTGGAAA
>JASLES010000053.1 GCA_030151005.1 Silvimonas sp. | reverse complement strand
CCGGTGTACCGCCCATCATTGCCTACGCCATTGTCGGCTTTGGCGCCGCCGCCTACTCCCCGGCCAAATACGGCCTGATCACCGAATACCTGCCGCACGAACAGCTGGTTGAAGCCAATGGCTGGCTGGAAGGTGCCACCGTGGGTGCCATCATCTTTGGCACCGTACTCGGCGGCATTCTGGTGGGCACGCGGGCCAGCGATTTTTACGACACGCTGGTCCTCAGCCAGTGGCTTTCCCCCGCCCAATTTGCCATGTGCGCCATCATCGTGCTGTATCTGGCAGCGGGTTGGCTCAATATGTATATCCCCAAACTCAAGGTGCACCTTAAACCGCTGCATCTGGACCCGCTGTTCCTGGTCCGTGAGTTCTGGTGGTGCGTACGGCGCTTGTGGAAAGACCCGCAAGGCCAGTTGTCGCTGGCAGTCACCACCTTGTTCTGGGGCGCTGGCGCCACCATGCGGCTGGTGGTGCTCAACTGGGCGGTCATCTGGTTGAACTACAGCATGGAGCAAGCCACGCGCCTCGTGGCGGTGGTGGCCTTTGGCACCGCCTTTGGCGCCATTCTGGCCGGGCGTTTTGTACCCCTGCGCCGGGCGTTTGCAGTGCTGCCGGCCGGTATTCTGATGGGCCTGGCGGTCATGGGGATGTTGCTGGTGCATAGTGCCCAGGTCGCGGCCGTGTTGATGTTCCTTGTCGGTGCTTTGTCGGGCTGGTTTGTGGTACCGCTCAACGCCATGCTGCAACACCGCGGGCATATGTTAATGGGCGCGGGGCACTCCATTGCCGTGCAAAACTTCAACGAGAACATTGGCATTCTGGTCATGGTCGGTGCGCATGCGCTGTTGGTGCGCTATCTGTCGACACCGCTGTCGCCGCACGCCACAGAGCTTGTGCAGGATCAGTTCTCTGCCAGTGGCATGCCGCCCATGTACACCATCATCATTGGCTTTGGGCTGGTGGTGGCGCTGGTCATGACCTGGCTTACTTTGCGGTTCAAACGCGGGGAACGTGCAGGCAAGATGCACGACTGATTGGCGCATCATGCCGGCACAAGCCGGAATCCAGAGGCCCACCGCAAGTGGGCCTTTTTATTTGTTGTGTGTACTGCGTGAACACACACTCTCTGCGCCTGTGGCACGCGTGTTTACACCTGGACTCCTGCTTTCGCAGCAATGACGAGTCACGGGCGTACCAGCTCCCTCCTCGCGCTCCATGTTTCACCTTGAATTAATTAAATCATTAATTAAGCTGGAACGTATGAGCCTACCCAAGCCCCGCGGCCGCCCGGCCGCCATGGATCAGAACGCACGTGCCATTTTGCTGGACGCGGCGACCAATCTGTTTGCCCATCAAGGCGTGGCGGCCACCACGCTGGCGCAAGTTGCCCGTGCCGCTGATGTAACACCAGCCATGGTGCACTACTACTTCAAGACACGCGACCAGCTACTGGATGCCGTGGTCGACGAACGCATGTGGCAGTTTGTCGAACTGGTCTGGAGTCCGCCCGCGCCGGGCGCGGATGTCGCCACTGTCATGACGGACATGGCCGAGCGCATCATTCGCGGCGTGGAATCCATGCCCTGGCTACCCTTGCTATGGGTACGCGAAGTACTAAGTGAAGGCGGCATGCTGCGAGAACGCATGATGCAGCGCCTGCCATTTGACCGGGTGCAGCAACTGGCAGCCCTGATCGGCGACGCTCAGCGCAAGGGCACAGTCAACCCGGATCTGGAACCACGCTTGCTGTTCATTACCGTGCTGGCCATGAGCCTGATGCCGCTGGCAACCGCCAGCATCTGGCGCGCCCGGCCTGGCATGCAGGATATCGACAACACCGTTTTGATCCGCCATGTCACCGCGATCTTGCGGCACGGCCTGGCGAGGGAGTAACCATGCGTCATTTGTCTTTACTCGCCCTCAGCCCCGCACTGACTGTGTTGCTGAGCGCATGTGGTGAGCCAGCCAGCAACGCCTGGCAAGGTTATGTCGAAGGCGAGTATGTGTATGTCGCCACCTCGCAGGCAGGCCGGCTGGATCAGTTATCGGTGCAGCGCGGGCAACAGGTACGCGAAGGACAACCGCTGTTTGCCCTGGAAGCCCAGAACGAGGCCGCCGCGCAACGACAGGCGCAGCAGCAGTTGCGGGTGGCGCTGGCGCAACTGGCCGACATGCGTAGCGGTAAACGCCCGCCAGAAATCAGTGTGACACGGGCCCAACTGGCGGCCGCGCAGATTACCGCCCGTAACGCCCAGACCCAACTGGACCGAGACCAGATCCAGTTCGCCGCCGGCGGGGTATCCCGCCAGCAACTGGATGACTCGCGCACCAGTGCGCAATCGGCGGCCGCCCAGGTGGCACAACTGAAAAGCCAGTTGCAGGTGGACGCCCTGCCCGGCCGCGAACAGCAACTTAACGCCCAGTCTGCCCAGGTGGCCGCCGCCCGTGCCACGCTGGAACAGGCCAGCTGGAAACTGGACCAGAAAACCGTGGATGCAACACGCAGTGGCCTGGTGTTCGATACCTTGTATCAACCCGGCGAGTGGGTCGCTGCTGGCAACCCGGTGGTCCGCATGCTGCCGCCAGAGAACATCAAGGTGCGTTTTTTTGTACCGGAAGCCGAAGTGGGTCATCTGAAAACTGGCCAGGCGGTCACGATCCACTGTGATGGTTGCGAGGCAGATATCGCCGCCCACATCACGTTTATTTCCAGCGAGGTGGAATACACACCGCCAGTGATCTACAGCAACGAAAACCGCAACAAACTGGTGTTTCTGATCGAAGCCCATCCGGACACCAAAAAAGCCCCCGCGCTGCACCCCGGCCAGCCGGTTGAGGTACGTATCAATGACTGATGCCCCAGCCGACACCGGCCCGGTCATTGATGTACACGGGCTGAACAAGCATTTTGGCGACAAACACGTGGTCAAGGACCTGAACATGCAAGTCCAGCGTGGCGAAATCTACGGTTTTCTGGGGCCCAATGGCAGCGGCAAAACAACGTCCATCCGCATGATGTGCGGGCTGCTCACCCCGGACTCCGGTTCGGGCACCTGCCTGGGGTTCGATATCCTCAAGCAAAGCGCCGAGATCAAACGCCATGTCGGCTACATGACCCAGAAATTCTCTTACTGGGATGACCTGACCATCCGCGAGAATCTGGACTTCATCGCCCGCATGTATGAAATGAAAGACCGCAAGCAGAAGGTTGACCAGGCGCTGGAAAGCCTGGGTCTGGCTTCGCGCGCCAAACAACTGACGGGGTCGCTCTCTGGCGGCTGGAAACAACGGCTGGCGCTGGCCGCCTGCATGCTGCACGAACCCCGGTTGTTATTGCTGGATGAACCCACCGCTGGCGTCGACCCCACCGCGCGGCGGGATTTCTGGGAAGAATTGCATCGCCTTGCGGCCCAGGGCATCAGCGTACTGGTCAGCACGCACTATATGGACGAGGCCGAGCGCTGCCACAAGCTGGCCTACATTGCGTATGGCAGCCTGCTGGCGCAAGGCACAGCGCAACAGATCATCGACAGCCAGCAACTGACCACGTGGTCTTTGCATGGCGACAACCTGGTGCAACTGGGCAGCGACTTGCGCCAGCAACCGGGTGTGGATCAAACCGTGGCCTTTGGCAACGCACTGCATATCAGCGGCAAAGATGCCGCCGCGCTGGAACAAACTCTCAAACAGGTGGCTGCCGAGCATCATCTGCAGCTAGAACCCGCCGAAACCAGTCTGGAAGACGTATTCATCTACATGATGAAGCAATCTACCGACAACTTTGCGAAAACCCCGGCATGAGTCGCCCACACCCGTTTTCCATCGCCCGCTGGTGGAGCATCGTGCTTAAAGAGTTCTTGCAGCTCAAGCGCGACCGCGTCACGTTCGGCATGATTGTCGGCGTGCCTATCATGCAAATGCTGCTGTTTGGCTTTGCCATCAATACCGATCCGCACCACATGCCCACGGCGGTGATTGCCCAGGATAACAGCGAGTTCACGCGCAGCTTTGTAGCGGCGCTGCGTAACTCGGATTATTTCCGGATTGTGGACCAGTTGCCGGATGAACAATCCGGCCGGGCTGCCCTGGCGCAGGGCAGGGTCTTGTTTGTGCTTAACATTCCGCCTGATTTCACCCGCAAACTGGTGCGCGGCGAAAAACCCTCATTGCTGATTGAGGCGGATGCCACTGACCCCACGGCTATGTCTGCGGCATTGGCCGCCGTGCCGCAACTGGTGCAATCGGTGGCAGACAAAGACCTGAAAGGCGCGCTGGCGCATTTCAATGGCAGCGCCGCACCGTTTGACGTGAACGTGCATCGGCTCTACAACCCCGAAGGCATCACCCAATACAACGTTGTGCCGGGCCTGATGGGCGTGGTGCTCTCCATGACGCTGGTGATGATGACCGGCCTTGCCATGACCCGCGAACGCGAGCGCGGCACCATGGAAAACCTGCTGGCGACGCCGGTCCGCCCGATCGAAGTCATCACCGGCAAGATCGTGCCCTACATTGTGATTGGCCTGATCCAGGCCACGATTATTTTGCTGGGCGCGCGGCTGGTGTTCCACGTTCCCATGGTGGGGAGCCTGTTCGCCGTGTATTGCGCAGCGCTCTTGTTCATTGCGGCCAGTTTGATGGTCGGTATCACGCTCTCTTCGCTGGCGCAGAACCAATTGCAAGCCATGCAGCTGACCGTGTTTTATTTTCTACCCAATATCTTGCTCAGCGGTTTTATGTTTCCGTTCCAAGGCATGCCGCTCTGGGCGCAATACATTGGCAACGTATTGCCACTGACGTACTTCAACCGGTTGATTCGCGGCATTTTGCTCAAGGGAAACGGCTGGCTTGATCTATGGCCGAGCCTCTGGCCGCTGATGATTTTCACCACGGTGGTCATGCTGATTGCCATCAAGTTCTACCGCAACACGCTGGATTGAACCATGACCCCATTCCTGCCCCGAATTTGCCTTGTGACCTTGGCCAGCGCGCTGGGCGCTTGCGCAGTTGGCCCGGACTTTCATACGCCTGAGCCAGCCGCCACCCAGAACTGGAACGCTACGCCTGACGCCGCCAGCACACCCACTGCCGACGGCACTCCACAACAGTTGGTTCGCGCCGATGCCGTGCCAGACAATTGGTGGCGGCAATTTGGCTCCAGCCATATCGATGACTGGGTAGATCAGGCGCTGGCGCACAATTTGACGCTGGCTCAGGCCGAAGCCAATCTGCGCCAGGCACAGGAGCAACTCAACGCCGAGACGGGCGCCACGCAATACCCGCAACTGGATCTGAAAGTGGGTGCGCAGCGGCAAAAGATTGATCTGGCGGCATTTGGCATTACCAATGTACCCAGCCCGCCGCCCTTCAATTTGTACAATGTCTCGCTGAATGTGGCGTACACCTTTGACCTGTTTGGCGCCAACCGTCGGCAACTGGAAGCGCTCAGCGCCACGGTGGATTACCAGGCCTTTGAGTTGCAAGCCGCCCGGCTGAGCGTGGCCGGCAACGTGGTGACGGCAGCCATCCGCCTGGCCGCGGTGCGCACGCAAATCCAGACCACTCAGCAACTGTTAGCCACGCAAGAACACCAGTTGCAGATCATGCAACAACGCCTGCAGGCCGGTGGGGTGGCAGAACTGGATATTCGCAACCAGCAGGGCTTGATTGCCCAAACCCGCGCCAGCATTGCGCCACTGCAGAAACAAGCCGGACAGATGGCACATCAGCTCGCGGTGTATCTGGGTGTACCGCCATCCAGCCTGGCGGACACTGATATCGACCTCTCTGGCATCACCCTGCCCACCAGTTTGCCGTTGACAGTGCCGTCCAGCCTGGCACGTCAGCGGCCGGATATCCGCGCGGCAGAAGCCTTGTTGCACCAGGCCAGCGCACAAGTGGGGGTCGCGACGGCCAATCTGTATCCGCAACTCACCTTGTCGGGCAGCCTCGGGTCTGAGCGTACCGGCGCTCATGATCTGACCAATGGGTTGAATGTGTGGAATATCGGACTGGGGCTGATGCAACCCCTGTTTCATGGCGGAGAATTACAGGCCAGAAAACGCGGTGCCGAGGCGGCATGGCAAGGCGCAACTGCGGCATATCAGCAAACCGTACTGGGTGGCTTGCAACAAGTGGCCGATGCACTGACCGCGCTGGACACGGACGCCAGCACACTGGCGGCGCGCAATCAGGTCAAAGCCCAGAACGACGCCATTTTGCGCACCACGCAAGCGCGCTACAGCGCTGGCGGTGTGAGCATGTTGCAATTACTCGATAGCCAGCGCCAGCAGCAGCAAAGCGCGCTGGACGAAATCACCGCGCGCGCAGACCGCCTGGCTGATTCGGCGGCATTGATGCAAGCCTTGGGCGGCGGCACCGGATCGTGAGGGGCCGCAGAGAAAAACCGTGTGATTACAAGCGCCCGATCAGCGCAGCCAACTCCACCTGACGCACCGGCTTTTCCAGGAAGTCATCCATGCCGGCCACCATACACGCCTCGCGGTCGGCCTCAGAGGTATTGGCGCTTAGCGCGACAATGCGCAACGGGCGCGCGCCGGTTTCCCGCTCTAGCTGCCGGATATGCCAAGCCGCTGTCAGACCATCCATAACCGGCATCTGCACATCCATGAGCACCAGATCAAAGGCTTGCTGGATTACCAGTTCCAGTGCGGCGTCACCATCGTGCGCCACCGTGACCTGATGCCCCATTTTTTCCAGGAAACGCCGTGCTACAAGGCAATTGACGGCGTTGTCGTCCACCACCAGCACTTGCATTGCATGCGCGGGTAAAGAGATCGGTTCTGGCACCAGTGGCGTCGCGCTGACCTGCAGTTGCGCGGTAAAGACAAACACGCTGCCGCCGCCCGGGTTGTCTTCTACCCACAACTGGCCGCCCATGAGCCCCGCCAGACGACGGGAAATCGTCAGGCCCAGGCCGCTACCACCAAACTGCTGGGTGATCCGGTTATCGGCCTGGGTATAGGGCAGGAAAATGGCTTCACGCCGGTCTGGCGGCACGCCTGGGCCGGTATCGCTCACAGCACATGTAATCACCACCTGATCATCATGGCGATGGCGCAAGGTCAGGCTGACCGACACCTGCCCCTGCCGGGTAAATTTGAGGGCATTGCCGGTCAGGTTCACCAGCACCTGCTTGAGCCGCGTGACATCTCCGACCAGCGCCGGGGGTACGTCGTCTCCAAGATGGCTAGCCAGTTGCAGGCCTTGCAATTGGGCCTGCGGCAGGAACATGCGTTGCAGATCATCCAGAAATTGTTGTGGGGAGAACGGCGCGGGTACCAGCTCTAGCCGGCCGGCCTCGATCCGGGAGTAATCCAGCACGCCGTTGATTTGCGCCAGCAAGGCATCGGTTGAGGAACGGATGATCTCCACCTGTTCGCGCTGCGAGCCCGGCAAAGGCTGGCTGGCCAGCAATTGCGCCATGCCCAGAATGCCGTTCATGGGTGTACGGATTTCATGGCTGATGGCGGCGAGGAATTCATCCTTGGCGCGCGCGCTGCGCTCCAGATCTTGCGTGGCCATTTTCAGGTCAGCCAGCAGCCGCGCTTTTTCCTGATCAAGCCCGATGGTTTCAATCAACACGTGATGATATTCGCTGGCACTACGCAGCAAAGTAAAGATGAATACCAGCAACAACACCGCAAACATCGCGCCAAAGCGCCCCGGATTGATCATGGCAAAGATCAACATGGGCAGCGTCAACAGTGCCACATAAGTGCGCAGCGCCCAGCGTGATGGTGCCAGGATCGGCAAAGAACCGGCCGCCATGCCGCTCAACAACAAGGCTATGAAAAAACGTGCGGTTTCTGAGACATGCATGCCGAAATACAAACAGCCGGAACCCCAACCTGCGCCACTGAGCAACACGCCAAAGTAATAGCGGTAGCGCCACTTGAGCACCTGATTAGGCCGGGGCCGGGCGATCCGGAAGCGCTCTGCCAGCCATAAGCGCCCCAACAAGATCAGCGCCATGCACGTCCACCACACCAGCAAGATCGGGTGGATCACATCCCCGCGCAAGGCAAAGGCCAGGCAACTGGCGTTGATCAGGCTGGTGACCTGAGCCAGGCGGGCATTACGAAAGAGAATCTGCGTGGTACGCCATACCACATGAGGATCACGCAGAAACACGGAGGCCATGGCCGCCTCAGTGCTGTGACTGCGGCTGGGACGCCGTCAGCACGGACACATCGTCACGATTACTCGCCAGGATGTTGATGGTGACGCGCCGATTGCGGGCGCGACCTTCCGGGCTATCGTTGGGCTCTACCGGGCGATACTCACCATAACCCATCGCCACCATGCGCTCCGGGGCAATGCCGGTGTCGGCAAACAAACGCACCACCGAGGCCGCGCGCGCAGCAGACAACTCCCAGTTAGAGGGATACTGCGCCGACTTGATCGGCTGGTTGTCCGTATTGCCCTGCACCTCAATGAGGTTGTCGGTGCTGGTCAGGCGCTGGGCTACGGCACGCAAGGCGGCGGCAGACGTGGTTTGCAACTCGGCCTTGGCGGTGTCAAACAGCACGCTATCGCTGATTTCTACTGCAATCCCGCGGGCCGACTGCGTCACCCGGACCTTGCCTTGCTGGATCAGTGGCCCTAGCGCCGCGCGCAGATCATCGGCCATGCCGCTCATGCGGCGTGTCTGCTCGACCAGTTTGGTGTTTTCTGGCGAACTGGTCGGTGCACTTTGCGGGTGCGAAACAATCGGGGCAATCACCTGTTTGCCGGCCGGCGCGGCACCCACAGCCGGTTTACTGTCGTTGTTCTGAAAGGCGCTGACCAGCGAGTCAGACAACACGCGATACTTGCCCTCGTTAACCGAGGAGATGGCATACATCACCACAAAGAATGCAAACAATAGCGTGATGAAGTCAGCGTACGAAACCAGCCAGCGTTCGTGGTTCTCATGCTCCTCCTCGCGCTTTTTGCGTGCCATCGCCCCGCCCTCGTTATGGTTTGATCAATGTTATCGGATCAGTGTAAATGACCGGTGAATGACCGTTGAATGATCAGTGAATGCTCAGCTTAAGCTGGCTGGCCAGCTGCGTTGCCGCAGTCACGCCGATACGGCGTGCAAAACGGTCAAAATAACCGGGCTGCGGCGTAAAGTCGACCACATCGGGGGCTTTGACGACATCGCGCGCCACACTGTCAACAGAACCCAGCGCATCCACCAGGCCCAACTTGATGCCGGTCGTACCTGTCCAGACAAGGCCGGAGAACAAATCCGGGTTATCAAGCGCCAGCTTCTTGCCGCGACCGGCCTTCACGGTGTCGATGAATTGCTGGTGGATTTCGTCGAGCATGGCTTGCGCCTTGCCCTTTTGTACGGCGTTCAGTGGCGAATATGGATCCAGGAAGCCTTTATTGGCGCCTGCGGTGAGCAAACGGCGCTCGACACCCAGCTTTTCCATGGTGCCGGTAAAGCCAAAGCCGTCCATCAACACGCCAATCGAACCCACCATCGAGGCCTTGTCGGCGTAAATCTTGTCTGCCGCCACCGCCGCGTAATAGCAGCCTGAGGCGCAGATATCCCCGATCACCACATACAGCGGGATGGCCGGATACTTTTGCTTGAGACGCAACAATTCGTCATGCAACTGGCCAGCCTGTACCGGGCTGCCACCCGGGCTATTGAAGCTCAACAGCACCGCTTTGGTGTTTTTGTCCTCATACGCCGCGTTAACGCCATCGAGCACGTTTTCGATATTGGCCTCACCGTCGGCAGAGATTTCGCCGGTCATGCTAACCATGGCGGTGTGCGGACCGGTGGACACGCTCTCCAGTTCCTTGCCGCCAAACCAGCCCATACCCAGGCCGATAATCAGCAACACAATGCCAAAACCCAACAGGCGGAAAAAGATATTCCAGCGGCGGGCGCGGCGTTGCTCTTTCAGACCGGCTTGCAGCAGGTCAGTCAGGACCTGGCGCTCCCAGGGTTGTTGTTCCATGATTTGGCTTCTCTTTGTCGATGCGGGGTTGCAGTGTTTTTGCGTGTTTTTTGCGCCGACCGCTTAATCCGGCCAGCTGTCTTGCCCGGTTGCGGGCGCGAGCCAGTATATCTTGCCCGCGCGCTCTGCAACCGGTACGGATTCGAGCCGACGCCCAGGACAAGGCCCACCCAGGCACAAACCGCTCTCTGGCGCATAGTAGGCACCGTGCGTGGCGCAAACAAGAAAGTTGTGGCTCAGATCAAAAAAATCCCCGGGCTGGTAATCCAGTTCGATGGGGATATGCGCACAGGCATTCAGGTACGCATACACCTTGCCGCCAAAACGCACGGCAAACGCTTCGCGCTCTTCCCCATACCAGTCCACCTTGAAACGCTGGCCCAGACCACGCTCAGTCAGCGCGCTGCTGTCGCAGACTTCCTGGCCGCCGGCATCGGTACTTACGCTTTGTTCAGTATCCATGCGGCCAGGTCACCAAATTGGTCAAAGTGATTCAGCGGGTTTTCCGCCCGCAAAGCGTCTGCCGGGTGCGCGCCACAACCCAGCGAGATCGTCGCCGTACCGGCGTTCTGGCCCATTTGCAGATCGTGGGTGGTATCGCCAATCATGATGGCGCGTTTGGGCACTACGCCAGTGAAATCCAGAATGTATTCCAGCATGGCCGGGTGCGGCTTGGAAAACGCTTCGTCTGCCGTGCGGGTAACTTCAAACAAATCCCCCAGCCCCGTCACGCCAAGCGCGCGGTTCAGCCCCACGCGGGATTTCCCGGTGGCCACGGCCAGCATATAACCGGCTTCGCGGAACCGGGGCAAGGCCTCGGTCACGCCTTCAAACAACACCAGATGGGCATCTTGCTGCAGATAATGGTGCTTGTAGGCGTCCACAATCCGCGCCACGGCGGCATCGTCGGCTTCGGGCGCCAGATACTGCATGGCCTCTTTCAGACCATAGCCAATCACGTAGGCTGCTTTTTCGTATTCCGGCACCGGCAGGCCGGCATCGGCAAAGGCCAGCTGGATAGACCGGGCGATGGTGCCGGTGGAATCCATCAGCGTGCCGTCCCAGTCAAACACCAGCAAATCAAAATCCTGACGCATGAAAGCCCTGTCTAAATATCCAGATAATTCTGTTGCCGTTGGTGAGTCAAGATAACCAGCCGTACCCAGTCAGTCTTGCCCCGCCCTGGGTTTGGCGGCGACGGAACTGGCCGTTTTGCGCGGCGCTGTATTGGCTTCGACAAACTGCGCCAGCTCCTTCGGTAATGGCGCTTCAATCTTCAGTTCTTCGCCGGAGACCGGGTGCGCCAGCGTCAGTTGCCACGCATGCAGGAACATGCGCTTGAGCCCTTCTTTGGGCAACTGTTTGTTGAGCGGGAAATCGCCATATTTTTCATCGCCCAGAATCGGAAAACCGGCGCTGGCCAGGTGGACGCGAATCTGGTGTGTGCGACCAGTCTTGAGCTCACACTCCACCAGCGAATAATGTTCACCCACGCGGCGGCGGTAAACCACGGTGTGCGACTCCTGTCCGTCTTGCGTTACCTTCACACGGCGCTCGCCTTCCGGCGTGTGGTACTTGAAGAGTTTGAACCGTAGATGGCGTTTGTCATCCGGCCAGACACCGGCCACCATCGCCAGATAGCGCTTATCAATATTGTGGTTGTCACGCAGCATGTCGTGCAGCTTGACCAGCGCACTGCGTTTTTTGGCCACCATCAGGATGCCAGAGGTCTCCCGGTCCAGCCGGTGCACCAGTTCCAGGAACTTTGCTTGAGGGCGCTGGGCACGCAAGAGTTCAATCACGCCAAAGTTGACGCCTGAACCTCCATGCACCGCCAGACCAGCGGGCTTGTTGATGGCCAGCAGCGCATCGTCTTCAAACAGAATGGGCAGGTCAATACGCTGAGCCGCCGCCTGGGCCGGCGCAATATCTGGCGCATCGGCCACGCGCACCGGGGGCACGCGCACGATATCGCCTGTTTCCAGACGGTAGGTGACGTCGACGCGGCCTTTGTTCACGCGGACCTCGCCACCACGAATAATCTTGTAAACACGACTTTTCGGCACACCTTTGAGCTCGCGCAACAAGAAGTTATCAAGGCGCTGTCCGGCTTGCTCTGAGGTAATTTCGATAAAGTTGACAGACGCTTTGCTAGTCTGAGACATATTGACTTATACTCTGTGACACGTTGCAGCATGACATTGATGTGACACTCGCCGGCCCTTTTGCCCGCGAACATCGCTGCAACATTGTTCCCGTTCTTTGATCGACGCCCTGCATACGCTGGCGATCGCCTTCCCGCCGTACATTCATCGTACCGTTTCCTGTGCCGACACTGGTCGGAAAACACGAAATGCCGCGCGGGAATCGCCTGACGTGCACGTTTGGTCAAAGGTTTTGGGAAGCGGTTAATGCTCGCTCACCGCAATTGAATGCAGCTGATTCACCGCTTTGACGGCTCAGGCCGGCGCAGCTAGTGATAACACGGGCAAAGAGACGGAGTGTACAGCTTACGACTCCGGATTTCGAGCTACCCCTGTTATTGACGCGCAGCTTTGAGGTCTGATCGCGGGTTCAAGCAGCGACAGAAACGCACGTTTATAGAACCACGCACTCACAAGGTTATTAACCGCAAGCTCCACCAAAGCTTGCGCTATACCCGACACCCGGTTTTTTCCGGCGCTCGCCAGAAGCGGACGCTAGACGTAATGGAGATTGCACACGCCCTGACCGGTTCCGCTCTTTGACCGCCCTGCCCCCGCCTTATAACCGGTGGCCACGGGGATGGTGTCGACGGACTGTGGGCGTTGTTGCCCCGGGTTTCCGCCGTGCGAGTGCGTGCGGGAGCCACACTAATATGAAACGCATGCTGTTCAATGCAACGCAGGCCGAAGAGCTGCGCGTTGCGATTGTCGACGGCCAGAAGCTGATCGATCTGGATATCGAAACGGTCGGCAAGGAACAACGCAAGTCCAACATCTACAAGGGTGTCATTACCCGCATTGAGCCCAGCCTCGAAGCGTGCTTTGTAGATTACGGCTGCGACCGCCACGGTTTTCTCCCCTTCAAGGAAATTGCCCGCTCTTACTATGCCGAGGGCAGCGAAGGTGGCCGGGTTCGCCCCGGTGACGCACTGCGCGAAGGCCAGGAGCTGATCGTCCAGGTTGAAAAGGACGAGCGCGGCAACAAGGGCGCTGCCCTGACCACCTATATCAGTCTGGCTGGCCGCTATCTGGTGCTGATGCCGAACAACCCGCGTGGCGGTGGCGTTTCGCGCCGCATCGAGGGTGACGAGCGTCAGGAACTGCGCGCCGTACTCGACCAGTTGGAAACCCCGCAAGGCATGAGCCTGATCGCGCGCACCGCCGCCATTGGCCGCAGCGCCGAAGAACTGCAGTGGGATCTGAACTACCTCTTGCAACTGTGGCGTGCCATCGAAGGCGCCGCAGGTGGCAGTGGCGCATTCCTGATCTATCAGGAATCCAGCCTTGTCATCCGCGCCATTCGCGATTACTTCCAGCCCGATATCGGCGAGCTGTTGATCGACAAGGTCGACATCTACGAGCAAGCCCGTCAGTTCATGAGCCACGTGATGCCGGGCAACGTCAATCGCGTGAAGCTGTATCAGGACGACGTCCCGCTGTTCTCGCGCTTCCAGATTGAACACCAGATTGAAACCGCTTTTGCGCGCGAAGTAACGCTGCCCTCTGGCGGCGCCATCGTGATCGACAAGACCGAAGCGCTCTACTCCATCGACGTGAACTCGGCCCGCGCCACCAAAGGCTCGGACATTGAAGAAACCGCTGCGCGGACCAACCTGGAAGCGGCCGATGAAATTGCCCGCCAGTTGCGTCTGCGTGACGTCGGCGGCCTGATCGTCATCGACTTCATTGATATGGAGAACCCCAAGAACCAGCGCGAGGTGGAAAACCGCCTGCGCGAGGCGCTGCATTTTGACCGTGCCCGCGTGCAGACTGGCAAGATCAGCCGCTTTGGTTTGATGGAACTCTCTCGCCAGCGCCTGCAGCCTTCGCTGGAAGAAACCACCCACATTGCCTGCCCGCGCTGCCATGGCACGGGCTTTATCCGCGGCACTGAATCTTCTGCCCTCAACATCCTGCGCATCATCCAGGAAGAGGCCATGAAGGAAAACACTGGCGCGATCCACGCGCAGGTGCCGGTGGATGTCGCAACCTTCCTGTTGAACGAAAAGCGTACGGAACTCTTTACGCTGGAATCGCGCCTGAAAGTCAGCGTGGTGCTGATCCCCAACATCAATCTGGAAACGCCGAATTACAGCGTGGTACGTCTGCGTCATGACGACCTGAACCACACTGAAGAAGCGCTGCCGTCTTACCGCATGGTGGAAACCCCGCCGGAAGAAGGCTACCAGCCAGGCCAGGCCCGTGAAGAAATGGCCAAGCGCCAGGAAGCCGCTGTAAAGGGGATTACCCCGGCACAACCGGCTCCGGTCTCCGCCCCGCGCGAACCGGCCCCGGCCGCCGCTGCGGCCACTGCCACCGGCCCGAGCCTGTGGTCACGCATCGTCAAGTTCTTCAGCGGCGAACCCGCCAAGGTAGAGCCGACACCGCAACCCGCCAAGCGCCAGGGTCAAGGCCAGGGTGGTCAGCGTGGCGGCCGCAACGAGCGCAATGACAACCGTCAGGGCGGCCGTCGTGATCGCAATGGCGAGCGCAGCGAACGCGGTGGCCAACCGCGTGCTGAGCGTGAAGATCGCAACAACGCCGAGCGTCAGCAGAATGGCGAACGTCGTGGTGGCAGCAGCAAGCCGCGTATCGAAGAAGACATGAACGCCCGCGCCGCCCGCCAGGAGCAGCGCAACGAGCGCAATAACCGCGGCGAACGTGGCGAGCGTCAGCAAGCCGAACGTGGCGAGCGCGCTGAGCGTAACGAGCAAACTGCGCAGGAACCGCGTCAACCACGCGCCCCGCGTCAGGAACGCGAACGTCAGCCCAAGCAGACCGTCGTTGCCGCGGAAGAAAAAGAAGTGACCCTGCAAGTTGCTGCGCCGGTTGAAGGCGTAGCCGGCGAGCAAGTCGCAGCGCCGGAAGCCGGTGAAGGCCGTAGCCGTCGTCGTCGTGGCCGTCGTGACCGCCGTGATCGCACCGAAAACGAAGTCATCACCACCGAAGCCGCAGCCGATGCAGGCGCAGTAGCTGTCGCAGAAACCGCAGCCCCGGCTCAACCGGCCAGCGCGGAACAAAGCGACTGGGCTGCAGCCATCAGCGCAGCCACGGTGAACGCCGTAGCCGCCGCACCGGCAGAACCGGCGGTGGTTGCTGAACAAGCAACACCAGCACCAGTTGCCGAGCCCACACCCGTTGTAGCCGCACCCGTTGTAGCCGCTCCGGTCGTGGAAGCACCACCGGTTCAGGTTGCAACCCCGGTCCAATCGGGCACGGTTGTGACCATGCTGGCCAGCAAAGCTGTGACTGAAGCGGTAGCTGAAGTCGTAGCAGCCGCGCCGGTCGCACCGGCGGTGGTTGAAGCCCCCGTTGCGGTGGCGCCGGCAGAAATCGCCCCGGTTGCGCCAGAAGTCGTGACGCCACCCGTCACTGTGGCCGAAGTGGTTGCCGCTAGCCCGGCACTCCAACCAGGCCTTTTTGACGAAGCACAGCCCGCCAAGGTTGCACCAGCGCCGGTCCCTGCACCGGTACTGGATGTCGCAACGCCGGAAGAAGTCGGTCTGGTGCTGGTAGCAACCCGTCAGGACCTGCCAGAAGCACCGGCAGCAGAGACCCCGGTTGCACCGACTCGTCGTCGCCGTCGTGACAGCAAGCCCCGTCAGGACAGCGCAGATGCCGCCGCCGAATCGCTGCAACAAGTGGAAACCGCAGCAGCACCGGCCGCCGGTGCGGCTGAAGCTGCTGTCCCGGCTGAGGAAGTCCGCACCCGCCGTAGCGTGGCCGCAGATGCCCCGGCCAGTGCACACAGCGAAGCACCGCTGGTTCAGGTAGAAACGCGTAACGACTAAGCGGACGTGTCCGTTGCACCTCAAAAGCCGCCCTTGATGGGCGGCTTTTTATTTGGGCATAAACCGGCCTGGCCGACCTTTGCTGCACCATTACGGCTCATTTCATATTGCCTGCGCCACAACCGCCCGCTGATCGAGGCGTTTGGCACAATGCTGTGCGCCCCAACCCGCCCTGCCACGACGGCTGTTCTCCATTTTCATACGCCCACATCAGGGAAAAGAATTACGGCAAACGCGCCACACTGGTCGTGCGGCGCCTGCATGCTGGCCAAAATATTGCTTTAATCAAGCCCATTGGCGCTGCGGTGACTTGATTGTCGTCAAGGGATAATCCTGATTGCGGCTCAGTCCTGGCGCCAATACGCTCCCTATCCGAAGCGTGCAAAAGCGGGCAGTGCCGTGGTGACAAGATCACCGGCCGGCCCGCCAGATAATAGTGACTGGAAACAAAACCAACCCGTCCCAGGAGTACTTCGCCATGCAGAACAAGTTCGGCAAATTGTTTGCCGCCCTCACCGCCTCCGTGATTCTGGCCAGCCCGGTGTTTGCTGCCGGCAAAACCTACCAGGTTGCGACTGACGCCTCTTACGCCCCGTTTGAATCGATGAACGACAAGAAAGAAGTGGTCGGCTTCGATGTGGACGTGCTCAAAGCCGTTGCTGCCAAGGGCGGTTTCGACGTGAAGTTCATCAACACCCCGTGGGAAGGCATTTTCGCCACGCTCTCTACCGGTGACCGTGACATTGTCAGCTCCGCCGTGACCATTACCGACGAGCGCAAGCAGAGCATGGACTTCTCGGAGCCGTACTTCGAAGCCAAGCAGATGATTGCTGTTTCTGGCTCCAGCAAGGTCACCAAGTTTGCCGACCTGAAGAACCTGAAAGTGGCCGTACAAACCGGCACCACCGGTGATGAAGTCGTGCAAAAGCTGCAAGGCAAAACCAGCCCGAACATCAAGCGTTTCGAATCCACCCCGCTGGCAATTCAGGAACTCTTGTCTGGCGGTGTTGACGCCGTGGTGGCCGACAACGGCGTGGTGATCAACTATGTCGCCAACAACAAAGGCGCCAAGCTCAAAGTGGTGGACGACAGCAGCTTTGCCAAAGAGTACTACGGCTACGCGGTGAAAAAGGGCAACAAGGATCTGCTGGCCAAGATCAACGCCGGCATCAAAGCCATCAAGGCTGACGGCACTTACGACAAGATCTACAAAAAGTACTTCGGCGCCAAGTAAGCGCGCCTGAGCCGATCTGTAGTCACCCGAAAAGAAGCGCAACGGCGTGCCGTTTGCGCTTCTTTTCATGCATAGCCCCCGTTATTGCTTCAAGCGAAAAAATTGCAGTTAAAACCATGCAACACCTGTGTACCCTGACCCGTTTTTCTTTCAACGCAGCAGCCTGAGCCGGATACGAGACATATGGATTTCAATCAATTCTGGGACCAGGCACAACATGCGGTGCCACCTTTAAATCACGTCAATCTGCAGATGATCTGGGAATACCGCCAGATGTTCATCGACGGCGCCAAAATGACCCTGCTGATTACCGTCGTCGCGGTGTTTGTCGGCACGCTGATTGGCCTCTTTACCGGCATGGCGCGGCTCTCCAGCAGCGTTACGCACGGCCCGTGGAAATGGCCTTTGCGTGTGTTTGTCCGCTGGCCGGCCACTGCCTATGTCACGTTCTTTCGGGGTACACCGCTGTTTGTACAGATTCTGCTGATCCATTTTGCAGTCATGCCCCTGCTGGTTCACCCGGAAGACGGCTTGCTGATCAGCGGCGACCTGGCGGTCACCCTGCGCCAGGATTACGGTGCGTTCATGTCAGGCCTGGTGGCACTGACCCTCAATGCCGGTGCCTACATTACCGAGATTTTCCGCGCTGGCATTCAGTCTATCGCCCGCGGCCAGACGGAGGCTTCACGCTCGCTAGGGATGAGTTACTGGCAGACCATGCGCCATGTGGTGGTGCCGCAGGCATTTCGCCGCATGCTGCCGCCGCTGGGCAATGAAGCCATCATGCTGCTCAAGGATAGCTCGCTCGTGTCTGCCATCGGCCTGACCGAGATGGCCTACGCTGCACGTACTGTAGCCGGCGTGTATTCACGCTTCTGGGAGCCCTATATCACCATCTCGCTGGTGTATCTGGTACTAACCATGGTGATGGCGGCGGGCGTTGGCAAGCTGGAACGGCGCTTCCACGCCAAGGGTGGCATCCAGTAACCCGAGGCGTCATCGTGCACAAAAAGAGCCCGCTGCTGCGGGCTTTTTTGTGGTTGGGAGGGCAGACACAGCCCGATTCGTCGCAGAGCGACAAAAAAGACAGGGATAAAAAAAAGCCACAACCTGCTACAGGTTGTGGCTCTGAATTCCCGATTCGGCCGTGCCAAGCCAGAACCGGTAGGACAGGAAACAGTCAAAACGTCATCAAGGCAAACCGGCAGTCCAACCGCCATCTCACCCGGATTCAAACAGGTTTGGCTACCAATTTTTGATCAGCAACCAGACCATGCGATCTGTAGCCAGAAATAAACAGCTACACATCAGAACCGGAAAAAATCGATCGTTTGTTTGCGATCGAGATCTATTGAATGCTGCAAGCTTATCACTGTTTTACTTGATCCAGGCAATATACGCGCTGGTTTTTCAAGATCGGGCAGGACCATGAATCCAGCAATACCGCCACTCCCAAACGCACCAATACGGGTTTTCCAGTATCAACACGCTCAAAAGATCGACATACAGCGGGTTGTTGCAACGCAAAACATGACCGAGATTTTTGCCTGGCGGCCATTAAAAGGCAAGTAGTTTTTGGTAGTTTTAAAATATGCACTACGAAATTGTCTGAAAAGAACAACGCCGCAACCAGAATGGCTGCGGCGTTGTCTTGTGTGCGGTAAAGCGGTGGGTTTACTGAGCAGCCGGAGCTGTTGCCGGCTTGCTGGTCGGGGCCAGGATGTACTTGCGGACCGCCGCATTATGATCCGCCAGACTCTCGGAAAACTGCGAACTACCGTCCCCACGAGAGACAAAATACAGCGCCCGCGTATTAGCCGGTTGCACCGCAGCCAGCAAAGAGGCTTCGCCCGGATTGGCAATGGGCGTCGGCGGCAAACCAGCCCGGGTGTAGGTGTTCCAGGGCGTATCGGTTTCCAGATCAACCTTGTGCAGCGCGCCGGTATAGCTCTCGCCCATGCCGTAGATCACGCTGGGATCGGTCTGCAAGCGCATGCCGGTCTTAAGGCGATTAAGAAACACCCCTGCCACCAGCGGCCGGTCTGGCGCATGCCCGGTTTCTTTCTCAACCAGCGAAGCCACGATCAGCACCTCATACGGCGTCTTGAGCATGAGATCCGGCGCGCGCTTGTTCCAGGCGGCATCCAGCTTCTTTTGCATCCGTTCGTGCGCGCGGGCTAGCAATTTGAGGTCTGCGCTGCCACGGTCAATGTGATAGGTGTCCGGGAAGAACTGCCCTTCCGGGCTGGACGCATCAATTTTGAGTGCGGCCAGTAACTGCGCATCCGTCATTGCCTGGGTGTCATGACGCAAGTCCGGGCTGTTATTGAGTGCGGTCCGCAAACCACGCCAGTTTGCGCCTTCAATCAGCGTGAACGAGATCATGGCGGTATCGCCATCCGTCAATTTGCGGATCAGGTCGATCAAGCTGGTCGGCGTACTGAGTGTGTAACTGCCGGCTTTGAGTTTGCGCTCTGCCCCGGTCAGACGCGCCAGAACACGAAACGTCAGCGGTGACTGGATCACACCCTGCGCTTCTAGCTGTTCTGCAACTTTGCGCGTACTGCCAGGCTCCAGCTCAAAATCAAGCGGCATGGTTTGCTGTTGTGGCACCACAATGGCGTTGTACGCGCCAATGCCAGCAAGAATGAGGATGATCAGCAAGGTCAGCAGCAGCAGGCCGGTAAAACGGCCGGACGGTGACGCGGTATTAACTGTTTTGTTCTGGCGACTGGTCTTGCTGCGGGGCATAGTTGCGTTTGGCTTCAAAGAATCGTTTTACGGTATCGGGTTCGCGCGTACGGTACATCGGCGGCAGGCTTTTCCACAACAGTTTGCCATAGGGTTTATCGACCAGCCGCGTGTCGCAGATCATCAGAATGCCGGTGTCGGTTTCATCGCGGATCAGCCGCCCCGCTCCTTGCTTGAGGGCAATGGCGGCGTGCGGGATCTGGTACTCCACAAAGGCACTCCGCCCTTCCTTGTTCATCTGCTCAATACGGGCGGCCAGCACCGGGTCATCTGGGGGTGAGAACGGCAGTTTGTCGATCACCACCAGGGACAGTTGTTCGCCCTTGACGTCAATCCCCTCCCAGAAAGTCTGGCTGGCCACCAGGATGGCATTGGGCGAGCGGCGAAACTGATCCAGCAACTCGGTACGTGACCCTTGCCCTTGCAAGAGCAGCGGCCATTCCAGTTTTTCGTCTTTCAGCCGCTGCGCTACCAGTTCATGTGCCTCGCGCATCGCGCGCAGAGAGGTAAACAGCAGAAACGCATGCCCGTGCGTCAGTTTGAGCAAAGGCCAGGCTTGATCGATGACTTTGCCGGTAAATCCGGGCGAATTGGCGTCCGGCATATTCGGCGGCACATACAGCACCGCCTGTTTTTTGTAATCGAAAGGGCTATCCCACGTGCCAGTTTGCGCATCCCACAAACCCAGTTCGTGCTGGTAGTGGGTGAACTTGCCATTGACCGCCAGCGTGGCCGAAGCAAAAATCCAGGCGCGTGGATTGCTCTTGAGCTGCTTCTGGAACACCCGCGCAATGTTGAGCGGCGTGGCGTGCAACATAAAACCATGGGAGAGGATGTCGATCCAGTGCACCGCCTCTTCGTCATCGCCCTTTTGCCAGTTTTCCAGAGTCTCGCGCAATTCATGGGCGCGCCGGGCGGCGTTTTCCAGCGATTCGGCCCGCTCCGCCTGAGCGGCCAACAGACTTTGCAAGGTGGTCAGGCAGGACAGCATGGTGGCCAGCGCATCGGCAAAACCGGGCAACTCGCTGACCTGATGCAATGGAAACCGCGCCGGTTCGGGCTTGAACACCAGTCGGAAATCACGCACGGATTTTTCCAGCGCCTCGGCAGCCTGCGGCAGCTTGACGAAATCTTTGGCAATCACCAGACCTTCGCTGCGTGCATCCCGGGCGATCTCGATCAATTGCCCACTGGTCACGGTATCGCCAAAGAACAGGCTGGCGACATCCGGCAACTGGTGCGCTTCGTCGAAAATCACCGTGTTACAGGCCGGCAGCAATTCACCGGCGCCCTCATCCCGCAGCCAGACATCCGCAAAGAACAGGTGATGGTTTACGACCACCACGTCAGCCTCTTTCGCTTCTTTGCGGGCCTTGAGCACAAAACAGTCTTTGTGGTTGGGGCAGTCGCTACCCAGGCAGTTATCCCGCGTGGAGGTCACATGTGGCCAGATGGGGGCATCTTCCGGCACACCGGTGCAACCGGCCTTGTCACCCGATTGCGTGATCTTGGCGTAGCGCTCGACCTTGTGCAGATCGGCAATGTCTTCCTTGCGCAGAAAACGCCCCTCATGACGGGCGCGTTCCAGGTGGTAATGGCAGACATAGTTGGCGCGCCCTTTGAGTAGCGCCACAGTGACCGGCACACGCAAGACATCTCGCACCAATGGAATATCACGCTGAAACAACTGATCCTGCAGCGTTTTGGT
>JASLES010000043.1 GCA_030151005.1 Silvimonas sp. | reverse complement strand
CCTTGTCGTTGGCATCCAGCACCACGACAGCGCGGGCAGCTACACCAACCAGTGGGCCACCGGCGCTTTCCACACCGTAGTCGTTGAGGAATTCACGGCCGCGCATCAGCGACAGGGTTTGTACGTTGTCCAGGCCTTCTGCACCGCAGAAACGGCTTTGGGCAAAGGGCAGATCGGCAGAGATGCACAGCACGACCGTGTTGTGCAGCTTGCTGGCTTGTTCATTGAACTTGCGCACGCTGGTGGCGCAGGTCGGGGTATCGATGCTCGGGAAAATATTCAGCACTTTTTGCTTGCCGGCAAAGCTGGCGAGCGAGACATCGGCCAGATCTTTACCCACCAGGGTAAAAGCTTTGGCCTGGCTACCAACAGCAGGCAGCGCGCCATTGACGGGAACCGGGTTGCCGCCGAGGGTCACTTGGGACATGAAAATCTCCAGGGAACATGCAGTAGGGGAGTCCCGACCGGGCAAGCCGGCCGGGGGCACTTTGTAGATGATGCTGATGTATTTTTTGTAGTTGCCCTGCTGCAAGTTGCAAGCGGACAGCCTGTCAAATGAGGCTAACAGACGCGCATTTCAAGAGCATGGCAATACGCGATCAGGGATAGAACCAGTACAGCGAATAGCCGCTGGCGCCCAGACCATGTGCATCCAGTTGCAAGAACACATGCAACTCATCGTTGACGCCCAGGCTGCCGCGTTTTTTCTCATTGGCCACGAGGTAATCGCGCGCAGAGAATACTTTCTTGGCTACGACTTCTTCCTGGGCATTGGTCAGTGTCAATTCCAGCGACGGCAGCGCCTGATCGTAGGGTGCCAGATTGCGTAGTGAAGCAGAAAGCTGGATCAGCTCGGGGTGATCCGGCACAAAAATGAGTTCTGAATAATCGGAACGCAGCAAACCCGCATTGCGCGGCAAGGGCAGATCACACCCGGTTACCTGGCAGAGCGAAGTCAGCGACGGCCGTAACCACGGGAAATTGACTGACAACTCGTTCCGGTAGCGGATACCCGCTTGCAGAATCAACGCCACCACCAGTAACAGCGCAAGCGGAACAGCCGCGTACCGCCACTTTGACTTTTCTGGTGGCAAGGCCAGCAGCGCCTCGTCCTCGGCCGTGCGGATCGGCCGGTAGCCTTCACGTTCTTGTTCTTCTGCGGACCAGGTTTGCAAAGGCACGGTGAACACCGGGTCTTCTTGCTCTGGTGTGACAAGCGGTTCGGTGACGGGTGCTGCGACGGCTTCCGGTGCAGCCGGGGCCGCAGAGGGCTCGGGCGCCGCCACGTAATCATCGTAATCTTTGGCTTCCGCCTCGGCCGCCACAGCGGCAATGGCTTGCACGTAATCATTCTGCAGCCATTCTTGCATGGTCTCGGCGGGGGCAGGGGCCGGAGCGGGCTCTGGCGCTGGCAACGACGGCGGAATGACGGGTGCTGGGGCGATCTGGACTGGCGCAGGCTGCGGGGCAGCTGCGGGCTGTGGCGCAAATACCGGTGCGGGCGCAGGCGCTGGTTCTGGCGTGGCTACCGGCACAGGCGCAACGCGGGAGGTCTCCACTGCCGGTGCCGGCACTGCGATCGGCGCTGGCGCAGGGGTGCGAACCGGCTCGGCCTGCGGCGGGCTGACCGGTGCCGCTTGTGGCGCCGGCACATCCGCTACTCGTTGTTCCAGGCTATCGCGCGCATTGAAGATAAATGCACATTTGCCGCAACGCACTTTGCCGCCGTGGGCAGCCAGTTGCGGTTCGGTCACTTTGAAAGCGGTGCGACAGTTGGGGCAGCGCGTGATATAGCTCATGGGCGGGATTCTAGCTGGTAACGTTGCACTGGTCACGATGGGGCAGGCAGGTTGTCACGCGTATTACGCAACCAGGCGATGTAACCCGGGGAATATGCGATGATCGTGGCCCCAGACTTTGTTGCGGAACCTGATTGCCATGACTGCCTCCACCAGCCCGGTGACCCATGCCCGCGTACTTGGCCTGGCGATTCCCATTGCGCTGGCCAATCTCACACAACCCTTGCTGGCTGCGGTGGATACCGCCATGGCCGGGCATATGGCCGACACATCGGCCATCGGTGGTGTTGCGCTGGGCGGGGTGTTTTTCAACTTTGTATTCTGGGGTTTTGGTTTTTTGCGCATGGGTACCACCGGCCTTGTGGCACAAGCCTGGGGCGCGCGTGAGCTGGAAGCGTTGCGCGACAATCTTTGGCGGGCCATGTTGCTGGCCCTGGTCATTGGCGCGGGTATTCTGCTGCTGCAAGGACCATTGATAGGCTTCACCATCCAGTTGCTGGGCGGCACGCATGCCGTGCAGGCAGATGCCATGACCTACACTCACGCCCGTATCTGGTCAGCGCCGCTGGTGCTGGCCAATTTTGTGGTGCTGGGTTATTTGCTGGGCGTGCAACGGGTGCGCCAGGCGCTGGCGCTGCAACTGTGGGTCAATCTGGTCAATATCCTGGCCGTGCTGCTGTTTGTACGGCAATGGCAATGGGGCATTGCCGGCATTGGTTACGCCACGGCCTGTGCTGACCTGGCCGGGTTTCTGGCGGGGCTGATTGTGCTGGGCAGCTTGCTGCCGCGGGGTCTGCCGCCAGTACGCCTGGATCGTTTGTTGCAAGCCGCGCCGCTTAAACGGTTGGCGTTAATTAACCGCGACATCTTCTTGCGCACCATGCTCTTGCTGGGCAGTTTTGGCTGGTTTGCCC
>JASLES010000522.1 GCA_030151005.1 Silvimonas sp. | reverse complement strand
ATGGGCGACCGCACTCCGGACGCCAATACCGGCGCGCAAGGTGGTTACGATCAAGGACAAGCCGGCGGCTACGGCAATCAGCAGCAATATGCAGGCGGTTATGGCCAGCAAATGCAGGGCTACGCCGTTACCCCTGAACTGGTTGCCCACTTGCAGCAACTGGCTGCGGGCAATATGCAGCCGCAAGCGCAAAGTTCGTTGCGCCCGGAGTGGTTTGGCTTCCTGAATAATCTGCAGCGCGACCCGCCCAATGCCGGCCTTGCCACCAACGGCCAACCGGAAAACCTGCTGAGCGTGTTGCGCACGACGCGCTGGGTCAACGAGCTCAACCGCGTCGACACCATGACCTTTGATCTGGTGTCCATGCTGTTTGACCGCCTGTTTGAAGACCCGCGCTTGCCGAACGCAGCCAAGGGGCTGCTGGCCCGTCTGCAGATTCCGGTACTGAAAGTCTCCATGCTGGACGGCAGCTTCTTTGCCCGCAAAGCACACCCGGCACGTCAATTGATTGACTTGCTGGAAGACGCCTTCCTTGATTACGACGGCGAACCGGACGACACCGACCCCAAGTTTGCCAAGTTCAGCGGCGTGGTCGCGTGGATTGCCGATCACTTTGAAGATGAAGTCGGTGTTTTTGATACCGCACTGGCCGACATCAAGCGCTTTTTGGCTGAAGAAGCCGCCGCGCTGGAACAAAAAGCCAGCGCCGCTGCCGACGACCTGCTGCAAACCGAAGTGGCAGAAATCGCCAACGCCACAGCCACCACCCTGGTACAAAGCCGCCTTGCCCGTGCCGGTGAAGTACCGCCGCTGGTTGCGGACTTCCTGACCCAATGGTGGGCACCGGCCATGGCCAAGGCTTGGGGTCCCAATGGCGAGGCAGACCCGGTCTTCGCTCAGCGCCAGAAAGCGCTGGACGATCTGCTGTGGAGCCTGCAAGCCAAACGCGGCCCGGAAGAGCGCCTGCAACTGGTGAATCTATTGCCTGGCATGCTCAAGATTCTGGAGCAGGGCGTCACAGAAACCGGCATGGATCAGACCGCCTCGCGCGCGTTCTTCTCTGAACTGGTCAACTGTCATGCATCAGCCATTCGCACCGGTCTGCGCCAGGCCGCACTGGAAACCGCACCGGCACCGGTGCTGCCGCCGCCGTCCGCTCCGCAAGGCGTGGGCGCCAGTGTCACCATGCACGCCATGCCACAGGTCGCAGAATCTGCGCCGACCATTCAGGCAGAGCCGGCCATCTCGTTTGCTGCGGCTGTGGCTGAAGCAGCCGCACCGGCCGCAGAAGACAACGATCTGCTGCCCAAGCGCGGCGAATGGCTCTCCTGGACGGCGGACGACGGCGAAGAGCGCCGGCTGCGCCTGTCCTGGATCAGCCCGCTGGGCACACGCTATCTATTCACCAATCGCACCGGCGAAAACGGCTTGACGCTGACCCGTGGCGATCTGGAAATGCACCTGGCCAGTGGTCGCCTGCAACGCCTGCAACGTGAAGGTTCTGCAACCGAACGCGCACTGAATCAACTTAAGGAACAACTGGCCGCCTAAGCCGGTAACACTCCTTGCAAAAGCCCGGCCATGCCGGGCTTTTTGTTGTGCCGTATCTGGTAAAATGCCGCCCATGATCCGACTTAAATCCCTGACTCTGCGGCGCGGCACCAAAGTTTTGCTCGATCGCGCCGAGCTTACGCTCTACCCCGGCAGCAAAGTGGGCGTTGTTGGCGCCAACGGCGCGGGCAAATCCAGCTTTTTTGGCCTATTGCGCGGCGAATTACACCCCGACAGTGGCGATCTGGAACTACCACCCCGCCTGACCATTGGTCACGTTGCCCAGGAAACGCCCGCGCTCTCGTGCTCGGCACTGGATTACGTGCTGGATGGCGATACCGAATTGCGTGCAGTCCAGCACGAACTGGCCGCCCATGAGGGCGATGGGCTCCAGCATGGCGAACTACTGGCCCGACTGGACGCCATCGACGGCTATACCGCCCAGGCCCGTGCGGCGCGACTACTCTCCGGACTGGGGTTCTCGCAAGCCGAGATGAGCAAACCGGTCTCGGATTTCTCTGGCGGCTGGCGCATGCGGCTAAACCTGGCGCAGGCGCTGATGTGTCGCTCAGACATCCTGCTGCTGGACGAACCCACCAACCACCTGGATCTGGAAACCGTGGTCTGGCTGGAGAACTGGCTGCGCAGCTATCAGGGCATGCTGCTGATCATCTCGCACGATCGGGACTTTCTGGATTCCACCGTCAACGCCATCCTTCACGTTGGTGATGGCGCCTTGACGCTGTACACCGGCAATTACGAAGATTTCGAGAACCAGCGCGCGCAAAAACTGGCACAGCAACAGCAGGCCTTTGACAAGCAGCAGCGCGAAATCGCCCACCTGCAAAAGTTTGTCGATCGCTTCAAAGCCAAAGCATCCAAGGCCCGACAGGCGCAAAGTCGCGTCAAAGCACTGGAGCGCATGGAACGCATTGCCGCGGCTCACGTCGATTCCCCCTTCAGTTTTACGTTCCGCGAGCCCGAATCCAGCCCGAACCCGCTGGTCAGACTGGAAAACGGCAGTGCCGGTTATTCGGTGGCATCCCCCATTTTGTCCAGCCTGAACCTGAGCCTGCAAAACACGGCACGACTTGGTTTGCTGGGCGTAAACGGGGCTGGCAAATCTACGCTGATCAAAACACTGGCGGCGGAACGTGATTTACTGGATGGCAAGCGCGTGGAAGGCAAGGGCCTGAAAATTGGCTATTTTGCCCAGCACCAGGTCGACGCACTGCGGCTGGATGAATCCCCGCTGTGGCACATGCAAAAGCTGGATCCGGACACCCGTGAACAAGAGTTGCGCAATTTCCTGGGCGGGTTTGATTTCCGGGGCGAGATGGCATCCAGCCCGGTAGAACCGTTCTCTGGCGGTGAAAAAGCCCGCCTTGCGCTGGCACTGCTCATCTGGCAACGCCCCAATCTGTTGTTGCTGGATGAACCGACCAACCACCTGGACATCGAAATGCGCCAGGCACTCACCCAGGCGCTGCAAGATTTTGATGGCGCCATCATCGTGGTTTCGCATGATCGGCATTTACTGCGCGCCACGGTCGACGACTTCTGGCTGATCGAAAACGGCACGGTACGGCCATTTGATGGGGATCTGGACGACTACACCCGCTACAGCCAGGAAGTGCGCGCCGCCCAGCAAGCCGCTGGCGAACCGCAGGAAGCTGGCGACGGTGAGCAGCGCGTTGATCGTAAAGCGCAAAAACGGGCAGAGGCCGAAGCGCGGCAGCGGCTCGCCGGTCTGCGCAAACCGCTGGAGCAGCAGCTGGCCAAAATTGAAAAACAAATGGCTACGCTGACCGCAGAGAACGACGAACTCACCGCAAAGCTGGCCGAAGAATCCATTTACGATCCAGCCAACAAAGATGCCCTGCAAACCGCCTTGCGACGCAAAGCCGACGTGTCTGCACAGTTGGAAGAGGTAGAGATGCACTGGCTGGATATCTCATCTCAACTTGAAGAAATTACCGTAGAATAAAACATCAAGCATTTGATTTATATAAATGTTTTCATAGAAAAGGCGACCTCAAAAAGGTCGCCTTTTGCACATTTGGTTGCATGATTGTGAGATCGCTTACTGTATCTGCATCAACGTGGCCGTCATCCTGACCGTTAAATGTACATACAAAGCCCGGAAAAAGAGGACTGCCATGACCACCCGATCTCACTTGTTAGGCAGCCTGGCGTTGCTGGCCAGCTTGCTGGCAGGCCCTGTACTTGCAGACGACCCGCCTGCCGAAGTAGCCCGCCTCAACGATGCGGAGGGCAGTGTCACCTTTGCGCCCGCCGGCAGTAACGACTGGGCCTACGCCCCCATTAATCGACCCATGACCACGGGCGATCAACTTTGGGTAGACAAAGGTGGGCGCGCGGAACTGCATGCGGGCTCCACCGCGCTGCGCCTTGGCGATCAGACCAGCCTTTCGTTCCTGGCGCTGGATGACAACAACACCCAACTCAAGGTGACGCAAGGCGCACTCGGCCTGCGCGTGCGCAATCTATACAGCGGTCAGCACGTTGAAATCGACACGCCCAATCTGGCTTTTGTGATCAACAGCCCTGGCGAATACCGGCTGGACGTCGACCCCAACACCACCCGCATTACCGTGCGACAGGGCAACGGCACTGCATTGGGCAGCAACGGCAACAGTTTCAATCTGCATGATGGCGACCAGGTCTCCTGGTCGGGCACTGATCTGCAAGAACTGGCTGCCACGGTCAACCCGCCTTACGATCCGTTTGATGAATGGGTGACCAGCCGGGATCATCGTGAAGATGCCTCCGTCAGTGCGCGATATGTGCCACGCGAGGTCACCGGCTACGAAAGTCTGGACGACAACGGCACCTGGCAAACCGTAGCCGATTACGGCCCGGTCTGGGTGCCGCACACCACCATTGTGGGCTGGGCACCGTACCGCTTTGGCCATTGGGTGTGGGTCGCCCCTTGGGGCTGGACCTGGGTAGATGACGCACCTTGGGGATTTGCGCCTTTCCACTATGGTCGATGGGCCTATCTGGGCAGTAGCTGGTGCTGGGTACCCGGCCGGCCGGCACCGCGCCCGGTCTACGCCCCGGCACTGGTTGCGTTTGCTGGCGGCATCAATGCATCAGTCCACATCACCATTGGTGGCGGCCCTGGTGTAGCCTGGGTGCCGCTCGGCCCGGGCGAGGCCTATCGTCCCGCTTATGGCAGCAGCCCGACGTACATCACCAACATCAACCGAACCACCGTCATCAACAATGTCACGGTCAACAAGACGGTGTACGTCAACCAGAGTGCCCCTAATGCCATCAACGGCATGGCGGCCAACAATTTTGTGCGCGGCCAGCCAGTACAAGCTGCGGTGGCCACCTTCAAACCCCAGCAATTTACCCACGCGCAATTCAATAACGCGCCGGGCGTGGC
>JASLES010000521.1 GCA_030151005.1 Silvimonas sp. | reverse complement strand
GGACATGATCGGATCATCCTGAGCCGACTTCAGCGACGGGAATGCATCCATTTCCTTGAACGTAGCCAGTTGTTGCTCGCGGTTCAGGGTCAGGAACTTCAGGAACTCATAAGCCTCAGCCTTGTGGGTGCTCTTGGCCGGAATGGCGTAGAACGAACCGCCCCACGATGCATAAGCACCTTGCGGCAGGTTGGTAGCGCGCCACTTGCCGCCTTCATCCGGAGCCAGCCAGTGAGCCAGGTGACCGTTCAGCCATGCACCAATCGGTTGGGTAGCGATCTGGTCATGCTGAAAGCCGGCTGCCCAGTCGTTGGTCCACTGCTTGATGTTGCCGGCGATACCGGCGTCTTGCGCTTCTTTGGCCAGCTTGAAGGCGTTTTCGAAGCGCGGGTTGCCGGCCACGATGACCTTGCCGCTCTTGTCAAAGTAGATGCCTTCGCCGTTCTTCAGGTTGGAGCGGATGTAGATATCCTTGATATCCACCGGGCTGGCGACGAGATAAGCGCCAGTCGCAGCCTTAACCTTCTTGCCGGCGGCCAGGTAGCTTTCCCAGGACTTGTTCAGGTCGGCTTCAGTCACGCCAGCCTTGTCCATCAAGTCTTTGCGATAGAACATGGTGCCAGGACCAATATCAACCGGAATAGCGTATTGGTCGCCATTCGGGCCCTTGGCCTGTGCCCAGGAGTAACCCGTTACCTGGCTTTGGTATTGACCAACGTTGTACGGTGCCTTGGAGAGGTCTTCCAGGCCGCCAGAAGCGACGAAACGACCCACAAAGCCGATTTCCAGACCAATCAGGTCAGGCAGGCCAGTGCCGGAAGCCAGTTGGGTGGTCACAGCGTTCACATGGTCAACGCGTTCGCGGCTAACCAGTTTGATTTCGACTTCTGGGTGAACCTTCTTGTACAGCGGGATCGCAACCTTGATGTCACGATCCAGATCCGGGAAGCTGGCAACGGTCAGGGTTACCGGCGTTGCGGACAGTGCCGGCACAGCTGCGGCCAGCAGAGCACCCATAACTGCGAGTCGTACTACTTTGTTCATCGCTCTCTCCAACGACTTGGGGGTTGTAGTAACATTGAAATCGATTTCGCGATTGCAGCATTTTCAAGCTAGTTTCGCTGATTTTTTTGAAATCGTTTTCAGTTTCAGGCATCCTTTTTACCAGGGCAATAAGTGGTTCCATGTAGGTGCAGCGTTTGCACTACAACTTGGCACCCTCAAAGCCATACCTGGCGTAATGACCACAGCACAAGCACAATAAGTCAGGCAAACAGTTGATTTAGCTGGTTATAAAACAGTAACCACGATCATTCAATGCGCTGATTGCAAAACCGTTAAACTTGCGAAGAACAGACAATTTGCGCACAAATATAGTGCAGCACGGTGTAGTCAAACCAACAACAGAAGCAAAATGGAAGACCAATCTGCAAAAAAAGACAATGTGACGGTGCAGGATGTCGCGCGTGAGGCGGGGGTGTCGGCCAGCACGGTGTCACGCTATCTGACCGGGGTGACGGGCGTCTCCAAAATCAAGCAGGAGGCCATTTCCCGCGCGATTGACCTGTTGAACTTCACACCCAACGTATTGGCGCAAAGCCTGAAGACCGGCAGCACCAAGACCATTGGCATCATTACCCAGGATCTGGGCTCTCCCTTCTTTGGCGAAGAACTTAAAGGGGTGGAGCACGCCATTTCTGGCACCGGCTACGCGCTCTTGATCGTGAGCGGGCACTGGCAATCGCGGGAAGAAAAAGATCACGCGGAGTTGCTCATTGGTCGCCGCGTGGATGGCATCATCATTTTTACAACGACCTCCAGCGATAAACAAATCCTGGCGTTGTCGCGCCAGGTGCCAGTGGTGATCACTGGCCGGCGTCTGGATGCCCTGCCCCGTGCATTGGGGTTGGCGGTCGATAACGAAATGGCGGCGTATGAAGCGACGCAATACCTGCTCAGCCAGGGCCATCGCCGGATTGCCCATATCTGTGGCCGGCTGGGTCAGCCCGACGCAGAAGAGCGTCTGCAAGGTTACAAGCGTGCACTCAGCGAAGCCGGTATTGCCGTCGACCAGCGCCTGATTGCCAGTGGTGACTTCACGGAAACCGGTGGTGTCCTGGCCATCAACCAGTTGCTGGAGTCGCGCAGCCCGTTCACTGCCATTTTTGCAGCTAACGATCAAAGTGCGCTGGGTGCGCGCCTGGGTTTGTACCGACGCGGTATTCGCGTGCCGGAAGAAATCTCGTTGATCGGGTTTGATGATCTGGCCGTGTCCAATTACATGCTGCCGCCCTTGACGACAATCCGGCAGCCCACATTTGATCTGGGACGACTGGCCGGGCAAACCTTGCTGAGTATGCTGCAAGGCTCGACAGCGCCGGTGGTGCAGCCGCAGTTTGAACTGGTGAAGCGAGAGTCCGTGAGACGCATCTGACCCGTTCAGCGCAAGTCGTTACAATGTCGCAGCGGCCTGGACTCTATGATCCGGCCGCTGTTTTTATTTATCCAGACAGGACACAAGACCATGAAAACCCGAGGCAAAACGCTGGTGCCGCGCAACCCGTTTGCGCTGGCAGCCAGTCAACGACACGCCGGTGCGCACGACAAGCGCCACAAGGTAAAACGGCGTGATGACAAGCAGGCGCTCAAGCGCGAAGTGGCGCAAATGAAAAAGGGAGGCAATTTTTTGCCTCCCTTTCTTTTTGTCCCGCACCCGCACATTTCGCTTGCCAGCGTTTCAGCGTGGTAGTACCGGCAAGGGTACCGGGGTGATGGCAGGTGTATGCGCGGCGTTCAGCATCATTACCATACCCGTGAAATAGCCAATCAAACCCACCAGTTCGACCGTCCCTTGTTCTTGCCATTGGGCCAGTGCACGTTGCCAGGTGATTTCGCTCAGGCCCTTGTTCCGGACCAGTTCCAGCGTGAAATCCCAGGCCAGGGCTTCATCTGCGGCCATCTGTTGCGGCCGGCTGCCCTGCGCCAGTTCATCCAGCGTGGTTTGGGCTACGCCCGCCGCTAGCGCCAGCGGGTAATGCACCGACCACTCAAATGGTTCGCTCCACTCCCGCGCCACAATCAGG
>JASLES010000520.1 GCA_030151005.1 Silvimonas sp. | reverse complement strand
CGCGTATTGCCGGTTGGGAAGGCATCCTCTGCGGCCTGTCGGCCATGTATGCCGCGCTGGCGCAGGTGCTCAACGAAGTCTACGGCCGGGTGGTGTTGCCACTGGGCGAGAAAGCCCCCGCCTGATCTGGTGACGCAAGGCTTAAAAAAAGACCCGCAAAAGCGGGTCTTTTTTGTTCAAGTCATCAACCAGTCTTAGTTCTTGGACTGATCAACCAGCTTGTTCTTGGCAATCCACGGCATCATTGCGCGCAGTTGGGCGCCGACCTTCTCGATCGGGTGCTCTGCGTTCAGACGACGGCGTGCAGTCATGGCCGGGTAGTTGGTCTTGCCTTCCAGGATGAACTGCTTGGCGTATTCGCCAGTCTGGATGCGGGTCAGTGCGTTCTTCATCGCGGCCTTGGTCGCGCTGGTCACGACTTCCGGACCGGTCAGGTATTCACCGTATTCGGCGTTGTTGGAGATCGAATAGTTCATGTTGGCGATGCCGCCTTCGTACATGAGGTCAACGATCAGCTTGAGTTCGTGCAGGCATTCGAAGTAAGCCATTTCCGGAGCGTAACCTGCTTCGGTCAGGGTTTCGAAGCCGGCCTTCACCAGTTCAACAGCGCCACCACACAGCACGGCTTGCTCGCCGAACAGATCGGTTTCGGTTTCTTCGCGGAAGTTGGTTTCAATCACGCCGCCTTTGGTGCCGCCGTTAGCAGCGGAGTAGGACAGCGCGATATCGCGTGCCTTGCCGGACTTGTCGGCGTACACAGCGATCAGGCTCGGTACACCGCCGCCCTTCAGGTATTCGGAACGCACGGTGTGGCCTGGGCCCTTCGGGGCAACCATGATCACGTCCAGATCAGCGCGTGGCACGATCTGGTTGTAATGGATGTTGAAACCGTGAGCGAAGGCCAGCGCGGCGCCTTGCTTGATGTTCGGTGCGATTTCCTTGTTGTACACGTCCGGCTGGTTTTCATCCGGCAGCAAGATCATGACAACGTCGGCGGCCTTCACGGCTTCGGCGACTTCTTGCACGGCAAAGCCCGAACCTTCAGCCTTGGACCAGGATGCACCGCCCTTACGCAGGCCGATGGTGACGTTCACGCCCGAATCCTTCAGGTTCAGCGCGTGGGCGTGGCCCTGGGAGCCGTAGCCAACGATGGTTACGTTCTTGCCCTTGATCAGGGAAAGGTCGGCGTCTTTATCGTAATAAACTTTCATTGGGTATCACTCCTGTGAGGTGTAAGTGGTTGAGGGTCGAGGCGCCCGGCGCCCGACACCCCACATCAGATTTTCAAAATACGTTCACCGCGGCCGATGCCAGAAGCACCCGTCCGCACGGTTTCCAGAATGACGGTCGAATCCAGCCCCTTGATAAAAGCATCCAGCTTTTCACCCGGGCCGGTCAATTCAATGGTGTAGGTCTTTTCGGTCACGTCGATGATACGGCCGCGGAAAATATCCGCCATCCGTTTCATTTCTTCGCGATCCTTGCCCGTTGCACGCACCTTGATCAGCATCAGTTCGCGTTCGATGTGATCAGATTCGTTCAGGTCGATCACCTTGACCACTTCAATCAGCTTGTTCAGCTGCTTGGTGATCTGTTCGATCACTTCGTCCGAACCGTGCGTGACAATCGTCATGCGGCTCAGCGTCGGGTCTTCAGTGGTTTGTACCGTCAGCGAATCAATGTTGTAGCCGCGGGCGGAAAACAGACCGGTCACACGGGACAATGCCCCGGCTTCGTTCTCAATGAGAATGGACAGAATATGGCGCATGTTCATTCCCTTAGCTCAGGTTGCCGTAGTCACGGTTGTTTTCAAACGGCGATTGCTGCATGCCGGCCATATGCGGGGGCAAATCCATCTGGTTCAAGCCACGGCCGTTCTGCACCATCGGGAACACATTCTCGGTCTGGTCAGTACGGAAGTCGATGAACACCAGACGCTCCTTGAGCTTGGCGCTGAAGGCTTCTTTCAGTACTGGCTCGACATCGGCCGGGTTCTCGACCTTGAAGCCGACGTGACCGTAGGCTTCTGCCACCTTCACAAAGTCTGGCAGCGCATCCATGTAAGACTCGGAATACCGCGTGCCGTAGAAGAACTCTTGCCACTGGCGAACCATGCCAAGGTAACGGTTGTTCAGGCTCAATACCTTGACCGGCGTGTGGTACTGCTTGCAGGTAGAGAGTTCCTGGATGTTCATCTGGATAGAACCTTCACCGGTCACACAAGCGACTTGTGCGTCCGGATTGGCCAGCTGCGCGCCCATGGCGGCCGGCAGGCCAAAGCCCATCGTGCCCAGACCGCCAGAGTTGATCCACTGCTTGGGACGGCGGAACTTGTAGTACTGCGCGGCCCACATCTGATGCTGGCCGACATCGGACGTCACAATGGCATTGCCGCCAGTGACATCCCACAGGGTCTGGATAACGTGTTGCGGCTTGATGACCTCAGTCGACGGCGTGTACAGCAAGCTGTTGGGCTTGCGCCATTCGTTAACCTGATTCCACCAGGCATCCAGCGCGGCCGGGTTCGGACGCAGGCCGGATTCACGCAGGTGCGCAATCATGTCGGTCAGCACGTGTTTGACGTCGCCCACAATGGGGATGTCCACCTTCACGCGCTTGGCGATCGAAGACGGGTCCACATCAATGTGGATAATCTTCTTCGGGTTGGACAGAAAATGATTCGGTACCGAAATCACGCGGTCGTCAAAGCGCGCGCCCACCGCGATCAGCACATCACAGTACTGCATCGCAAGGTTGGCTTCATACGTGCCGTGCATGCCCAGCATGCCGACAAACGAGGGGTGCGTGCCGTCAATGGCGCCCAGACCCATCAGCGTGTTGGTGACCGGAATGCCCAGAATGCTGGCCAGCTCCGTTACTTCTTTGGCTGCGCGGCCCTGAATGGCACCACCACCGACATACAGGAACGGGCGCTTGCCTTCCGCAATCAGCTGGATCGCCTTCTTGATCTGGCCAGGGTGACCCTTGGTCGGCGGCGAATAGCTGCGGATGCTCACGCTTTCCGGGTACTTGTATTCGGTCTTGAGGATCGAGACATCCTTCGGGATATCGATCACGACCGGGCCCGGACGGCCTGTAGACGCAATGTAGAACGCTTTTTTGATGGTTTCGGCCAGATCGCGCACGTCCTTTACCAGGAAATTGTGCTTCACGATCGGACGCGAACAACCCACCATGTCCACTTCCTGGAAGGCATCCAGGCCAATGGCGCTGGTGCCCACCTGGCCGGAAATGACCACAAGCGGGATGGAATCCATATACGCCGTCGCAATGCCGGTCAGCGCGTTGGTCGCGCCGGGGCCGCTGGTCACCAGCGCTACGCCCACCTTGTCGCTGGAACGCGAGTACGCGTCAGCGGCGTGGACAGCAGCTTGTTCGTGACGAACGAGGACGTGCTTGAATGCGGTCTGGCGAAAGATCGCATCGTAAATTTCAAGGACTGCGCCACCAGGATAACCGAAGACGAATTCAACGCCTTCTTCCTGCAGACAGCGCACCAGTATTTCAGAGCCCGAAATCTCCATGGGTCAACCTTTGTGCAAACGAATTAACGGGATCAGCACCGCAATGGCTTACGAGCAAAGGTATAAAGAGGCGAAACCGCAATGGGGTATGCACGCGCTTTTCAAGCGCGGGATGGACGATCCGCCGGGGCCTTGCTCGCAATATGTCCGTAGAACACACGATTGCGATCCTGATTTGATCTGTACCGGGCTTGCCGCCGTCAAAGAGCTCGCATAAACGGTAAAAGCCGGGCCGTATCGAAGTTAACCGTACCGTATTACGCGATTGATGAACGCGGGTGTGCGTGCATCCGTGCGTGTGGCGCGGCTCCTCTTGACGACCAGGGGGTGACCCGTTTGTGCAACCCTACATGCAAGGGCTTGTGGCCCGCAAAGTGACGACCAGATATAAATGCGCTGGCGGTTGCCGTTCGGCGCGAACAGGCCGGTTAGGCCGGTTCGCATTACTTGACTGGTGTAGAACGCAAAACCCTACCCGAATCAATGGCGTTTGGCAAGCCTGTCGCGCCTGTCGGGGTCCGGCAGGGCATCGGCCAGCTAACGGTGACATTGCGTGAGAAGCCCCTGGTTTCTTTGCGCCTTTTTACGGTATGTAAATCGCTAAAATAATCAGGGACATCCTTACAGCGCTTTGTTAACATTCGCGGCTACCTGATCAACCCATTGTTGCCCGACGTGGCGACACACGGAGAACGCAACCTGGACGACGCAACGGACAAGCTGACGGCATTTCTTGCCGAGGTAGAGCGCCGGGCGTTCAAGCAGGCGCAATACGCCGTGCAGGATGAAGATACTGCGCTCGATATCGTGCAGGACGCCATGATGCGGCTGGCAGACCGCTATGCAAGCCGCCCGGCGGAAGAATGGCCGATGTTGTTCCAGCGTATTCTGCAAAATGCCATCCGCGATCACTTCCGCCGTCAGAAAGTACGGGGGTTCTGGGTGACCTTGTTCTCGGCTTTCGAGAGCAAGGATGACGATGGCGATGCCGGTGATCCGCTCGAATGGTTGGGGGCAGATATGCAGGCGCCCAGCCCGGAAGAAGAGCACGATCAGGCGCGTACCATGGCCCTGATCGAAGAAGGGGTGGCACAATTACCGGCGCGTCAACGCGAAGCGTTCATGTTGCGTTACTGGGAGGAGTTGGACGTTGCAGAGACCGCCGCCGCGATGGGGTGTTCAGAAGGTAGCGTCAAAACGCATTGTTCGCGGGCCACACATTCTCTTTCGGTATGGCTGCAGCGGCGTGGTATTGATTGGTACGGGAAACGGGGAGGGACAGGAGAATGAGCGGTCCGTCTATGAAAGAAAGCGATTTTGGTCGACAAGTAAAAACGGTGCTGGATCAGGCACCGGTCAGCGCCAGGGCACAAGCCCGGCTTGCGGCCGCGCGCCAGCAGGCGGTGGCGCGTGCGGCCCAATTGCAGCGTCGTCCCGCGCTGGTCACCCGCCTTGCTGGCGCTTCTCACTGGTTCTCTGAACAATGGCACGCCCATCCGGCGGCCTGGAGCACCGGTGTCGCGTTTGCCCTTTTACTGGCTGTTGGCGGTGCCTGGCAGCTGCAGGCACGCACCACCGAAGCCGAGCGCACTGCTGTCGATGTCCAGATGCTGGCCGACGAAGTGCCGCTGGATACCTTTGTCGATACCCGGTTTGAAAAATGGTCCAATACGCCAGCCACCGAACGCGACTGATCCTGGTCGCCGGCACCTTGCTGGCGACAATGTTGATGGCTCCTGCCTTTGCCGATCCGGCCGAGTGGCAGAACCTGAATCCGGCACAGCGCGAAGTGCTGGCGCCCGTGGCTGGCCAGTGGGATCAGCTGCCTGAAGATTCCAAAGCCACACTCATGCGTGTGGCCAAGCGTTACGAAAACCTCTCTCCTGAGCAGCAAGACCGCGTCCGCGACCGGATTGGTCAATGGGCCAGCATGTCGCACGAAGAGCGTGAGCGCGCCCGCGAAAACTACCGCAAATACAAAGCCATGAGCCCGGCACAACGCCAGCAGGTCATGCAGCACACCAATAACGCACCGCGTGCAGCGGGTACCAAGCGCTAATGACCGGGGTAACGAGTCGCGCGGGCTGGTGGCGCCGGTTTTTTGCCTGGTGGTATGAACTCTTGTTGCTGGTGCCGGTGTTGCTATTGGCCGGCGCGTTGTTTCAAGGCGCGTTCCAGCTCATCACCCGCTTGCCGGTGGATCAGATTTCCCGCTTACCCTGGGCACGCAACCTGTCTTTTGCGTGGCTGATGCTGGTCATGTTTGGTTATTTTGCCTGGTGCTGGAAGCGCGGCGGCCAGACGCTTGCCATGAAAACCTGGCGTATCCGGCTGGTGGCGTATAACGGCGAAGCGCCAGGCTGGCGTGCGGTTTTGATCCGCTTTGCGGTGTGTCTGGTCTGCTTTGCACCGGTCATCCCGCTGTGGGTGGTGGTGCGGGTAGATCAATCCTGGTTGCCGTGGGCGCAGTTTTCGCTGGCCTGGTGCATTATCCCGTTTGCCTGGGCCTGGTTTGACAGCGACAAACAGTTCTTACACGATCGGCTGGCGGGTACGCGCCTGGTGTTTGCGCCCAAAAAACCACGCCAGCAGCCACAAGCCGCCACCCAGAGCTAAGGCCATCCAGTCGCCCCAACGCGCATAGGGCGTTTCGCCAGCCCGATTTTGCGCCGTGCCTTCCAGCACGCCGCGTTGCCGTTCCGGCAGTACCTTACGCAATTCACCTTTCTCATCAATGATGGCGGTCATGCCGGTATTGGTGGCGCGCAGCATCCAGCGCCCCGTTTCCAGTGCCCGCGCCTGGGACATCTGGGTTTGCTGCCAGGCCGCCCACGAGCCATCAAACCAGGCCAGGTTAGATACATTGACCAGCAGCGTCGCCTGCGGCAGCGCGTTAATGATTTCGCGGCCGTAGACATCCTCATAGCAGATATTGGGCGCAAGCCGGGTGGTCTGGCCGATCACAAACGGGGCTTGTTTTGCCGCGCCAGGCGTGAAGCCATCCAGCGGCATGTTCAGATAGTGATACATCCAGCCAAACAGGGCTGGCACCGGTACAAATTCGCCGAATGGCACCAGATGGTGCTTGCTGTAGATGGGCGTTTTGGCGTCGGTCAGCAGCATGACCGAGTTGTAGTACTCATCTTTATGTTTGCCGACCAATGGCACGCCAGTCACCAGGGCGCGGGGCGCGACGGCTTCACGCAGGTAATCCAGATACCAGTCCGGCGTATCGCTGAGAAAGGACGGGATGGCTGTTTCCGGCAGGATGACAATGTCACCCCTGGCCTGCCGCGTCAGATGTAGATAGATGCGCAGGTTGTCCAGGTAATGCTCTTGCGCCCATTTTTCATCTTGTGGAATGGCACCCTGAGCCAGACTCACGCTGACCGGCACCCCTACTGGATGGGTCCACGCAACCTGCCACAAGCCCCAACCGGCCAGCCACGCTGCCATCACCCCTGCCCACGCGGCGGGTTTGCGCGGCAAAGCAGCCAGCACACCGATCGAGATCGCCAGGACCAGCCCCACGCCATACACGCCCAATACCGGCGCAAACCCGGCCAGTGGCGTCATGGGCAGTTGCGAGGTGCCGACGCTGGCCCACGGGAAACCCGTGAACAGCCAGCCGCGCAACCACTCGGTCAGAATGAAGGCACTGGGTAAAGCCAGCGCAGTGCGCCAGCGCAATGTGAAGCTGGCGCGATGGCCCAGCCAGGCGCCCAGTGCCGGGAACAGTGCCAGATACATGGCCAGCAAAAACACACAACCCGCAGCCATCCAGGCGGGCATGCCGCCAAAGGTGTGCAGACTGATGAAGATCCAGTAAATGTTGGCGCAAAAATAGCCCAGGCCCCATACGTACCCCTGCCATGCAGCACGCTTTGCGGTACTGGCTTGTCCGGTAAGCATAAACAGCACGGCAAGGCCTAGCCACATCAGGGCAAAGGCCCGCACCGGGGCAAAGGCGAAAACGGTCAGCGCGCCGCTGGCCGCAAGCAAGGCGCTTTGTCCGGCGCGCAGAGAGGAAAATCGCATGGTGTTCTTGGTTCGACGGGGTCGGTCCGGGTCAGGCCCGGTTCAGATCCGGATTAGTCTTCTTCACCGATCGGTGCGGTGATTTCCGGCAGTTTTTCAATCAGTACGCTATGTACGCGGCGGCTGTCAGCCCGCACGATCTGAAAGCGGTAACCGTCAAACGCAATGGTCTCACCCCGCTTGGGTACGTGACCGAACTTGCTGGTCACAAGGCCTGCTACGGTGTCGAATTCTTCATCAGAAAAATCCGTACCAATGGCTTCGTTCAGATCGCCAATTTCGGTCAGGCCCTTGACGCGCCAGTGACCCTTCCGGTCCAGTACGACATTGTCTTCAGACTCGTCGTAGTCGTATTCATCTTCGATATCGCCGACGATCTGTTCCATGACATCTTCAATGGTCACAAGCCCGGCTACGCCGCCATATTCATCGACCACAATCGCCATGTGGTTGCGATTGTTGCGGAAGTCTTTCAGCAATACGTTCAGGCGCTTGGATTCCGGGATGAACACGGCGGGCCGCAACATATCGCGCAGATCAAATTCTTCGTCCAGCGCGTAATAGCGCAGCAAATCCTTGGCCAGCAAGACGCCCAGCACATTGTCTTTGCCACCATCAATCACCGGAAATCGGGAGTGGGCGGTTTCAATGACAAAGGGGACAAACTCGTCCAGCGGGGTAGCGATGTCGATCACGTCCATCTGGCTGCGTGGCACCATGATGTCGCGCACCTGCATGTCACCGACATTGAGCACGCCCTCAATCATGGCCAGCGCGTCAGCGTCCAGCAGATGGCGTTCAAAAGCGGAGTGGAGGATGTCTACAAGCTCGCCGCGGTCTTCAGGTTCACGCAGCAAAAAGTGGGTCAGTCGCTCAAGCCAGGACGGCTTGTGCGACGTGGAAGGCTGTGAGGCCTCGTCCATAAATATGATTGCTCCTAAATGCCCGGGGGATCAGCGCCTGATCCCGCCGTTACGGGCGTTCTGGTCAGGCGTTTTTTTGATCAAGGCGATACGGATCATCATAACCTAAAGACATGACGATCTGACTTTCCAGTGCTTCCATCGCCTCGGCTTCATCGTCTTCGATGTGGTCATAGCCCTGCAGATGAAGCAAGCCGTGTACCAG
>JASLES010000320.1 GCA_030151005.1 Silvimonas sp. | reverse complement strand
GGCGTGCTTCGGCCCAGGCTTCTTCTTCGGTACTGCGCGCCAGAATGTCCACGCGCACGCCAAAGCGCACGCTGCGGCCTTCTTTGGCGGCCAGTTCACGCACGCGCTCGATATGCGGTTTGAGCTTGTCGACCGGCTCGGCCCAGTTCAGATAGACGTCGGCATGGCGAGCGGCGACGCCCAATGCGGCGTCAGAAAAACCAGAGAAATAAATGCCGGGAATGCGCTCATGGCGCAGGGAGGGCGGCAGGCTGCCATTCTCTAGCTGGTACACCTCGCCCTGGTAAGAGAACTGCGGGTTGGCCCACAGGCCACGGATGATGTCGAGGAACTCGCCCGTACGCTTGTAGCGCAGGTCATGCTCGGCAAAGTCGCCATTGGCCCGTTGTTGCGCCGGGTTGCCGCCGGTGATGATGTTCCACTCCACCCGGTTGCCCGACAAGTGCTGCAGGGCAGCAGCCATTTGCGCGGCATAGGCCGGCAAAATCCAGGTAGCCTGAAAGGCAATCAGGAACTTGAGGCGGCGCGTTTCGCGTGCCAGAGCGGCGGCGGCCACCCAAGGCTCCGGCCCGGTCGGCAAAAGCGCGCCTTCAAAGCCAGCCAGTTCAGCGGCTTTGGCCACCTGGGCAATGTAATCGATGTAATTGAAGCCATCGGGTGAACCATCCGGCAGGCGGCCGGGGGCGATATGGCCGCTGGCATTCTGGCCAGAGCCCCGGTTGTTCTTGTCCGATGCCAGATTGGCGCCATCGCTACCCAAAGGCAGGCGCCAGAAAAATTCCAGACTCATGCAATGCTCCCTGCAAAGTTGGCCACGGCGGATGCGTGGTCTTGCAGTTACTTGAGCAAGAGGCGTGCCTGATTTGTAACTTGATGATTTGTAATGAATAAAAAGAAAAACGCAGATCAAGTGATCTGCGTTTTGGTTGCTGTGCTGGGTATCCAGTGATGCGGGAGTTGATATTTCAACACTGCTGGTGGATTTTCAGTTGTGGCTGGTTCAGCGGTGCCAGCGCAGCAGGCGTTTAGCCAGTAGTGTCAAACCCAGGTTCATGACTGCGCCCATGACCGAAATGGTCACTACGCAAATGAGCACGATTTCCATGCGCTGGTTGGTCTCTGCCGTGAGCATCATCGAGCCGATACCCGGCCCGGCGGAGAACAGCATCTCTGCGCCGACAGCGCTGATCCAGGCAAAGGTCAGGGCATGCATCAAGCCGGTAAACACCAGCGGCAAGGCGCCTGGTAAACGCACGCGCCAGAATTGCTGCCACGGGCTGAGCTGATACAGGCCAGCCAGTTCCAGATGTCGCACCTCGGTCTGGTGTAGCCCTTCAAAGGTATTGAGCGTCACCGGGTACAACGCGGCCAGACTGATCACCAACAGGCGCGCCGGTTCGCTATTGCCAAACCACAAGCCAATGAGCGGCGCCCACGCCAGCAGCGGCACCTGGCGCAAGGCATGGAACAGCGTGCCGGCCAGTTTGTCGGCCAATGGCGATAGCGCCAGTACGCCACCCAGCGTCAGGCCTGCCACGCTGCCGATTAGCAAACCAGCGCTGGTACGCGCCAGACTAGCCCCCAGGTTGATAAACAAACCGCCGTCTGCCAGCGATTGCAACAAGCCATGCCAGACCTGTTCCAGCGGCACAAAGGCATAGGCATACGTGATGCTGTGGTGTGATGCCCATTGCCATGCCGCCAGCAACAACGCGGGGATGACCAGACCACGCAGCCGATCCGGCCAGGAGACGGGCGAACTCATGCCTGGCCTCCTTGCCGTTGTACCAGCACCCGCTGGAGTACCCGCAGACCGCGATCCAGCGCAAAACCAATCACCCCGGTGAGTACGATGCCCACCATCACTACATCCATCTGGAACATTTGTCGTGCCATTTCCATCATCTGCCCGAGGCCGTTTTCCGAGGCGATCAATTCGGTTGCCACCAGTACCATCCACGCCCGGTTCAGGCCAATGCGCATGCCGGTCAGTACTGGAGCCAGCGAAGCGGGCAGGGTGATATGGCGTAGTTGCTGCCAGCGGTTGAGTCCGTACATCTGGCCCACTTCTGACCAGCGTCCGGACACCGCGCGGATGCTCTCGCTGGTGGCCAGTGCTACCGAGAAAAATACCGCTTTGCCTACCACCACGATCTTGAAGGTCTCACCCACGCCAAACAGCAAAATCAGTGCGGGGACGAGGGCAATGCCCGGCACCTGGCGCAGCAGGTTGAACGTCGGCCCAAACCACACCACAAACTGCGGTGAGCTACCCAGCAAAGCACCAAATACCAGCCCGCCCGCTGCACCGGCCAGAAAACCAATCAGCAAACGGTAGAGGCTGGCGCCCAGGTGCTGCCATAGTTCACCACTTGCCGCCAGTGACAGTGCGGTGCGCCAGACCTGGGCTGGCGGCACCAGCAATTGCGGCGACACCGCGCCGGTGTTGCACGCGGTTTGCCATGCGGCGAGCAAAGCCAGCGGTGCCACCAGCACAAAAGCCGGATTGCCGACAACGCGGCGCCAGGAGGGGGTGCGCCAAGGCAAGGGCAGGCTCAAACTCATGGCTACTGACTCCGCCGCGCAGCCCAGAAGCCGTTCAGCGACGGGTCTTTGAGTGCAGCATCGACAAAGCGCGTATCAAACAGCGTACGGTAATCCAGATCGCTGTGGATCACACCGGCATTGCGGGCGTACACCACTTCTTCGCGGTAGTGGTTCTGCAAGAAGGTGTCATACAGTGGAGAAAAACGGTCTTTCCATGGTGTGACATCGCCCGCGTATTCGCGCTCGATCACGCTCAGCGGCATGCCGCTATCTGTGGCGAGCTGGTAATACGCCTTCCGGTTAGCCTCTTGCGCTGACCAGTGCGCAGCACGGATATGCGCGGTGGCGATCAGCTGGGTTACCTCCGGGTACTGATCGATAAACGCCTTGCGGCCCCACAATTCGGCGCGCATTTTCCAGTCAGGCGGCGATTGCTTGCTATCCCAGATCACCTTGCCCACGCCCTTGTCGGCCAGCAGGTAAGCGTCGTCCAGCGTGAAGAACGCATCCACGCTGCCCGAGGCCAGTGCCGCAGCACCAGCTTGCGGGTTGAGGTTGATGATTTTGAAGTCGTTGAACGTCAGCCCGTTGGCGGCTAGCAGCTTGCTGAAGGGGTATTCCCACGGCCGGCCCCGGTGCAGCGCAATGCGTTTGCCCTTCAGATCCTTGATGGATTTGGCTGTAGAGTTGGCCGGCACCACCAGATAGGTATTGCTACCGGGGCCACCCGGCACAATCAGCCGGGTTTGAATGCCGGAGGCGTTGGCAATGATGGAAGGCAGATCACCATAGCCGGCAAAGTCGATGCGGCCGTTGGCAAAGCCTTCATTCACTTGCGGGCCAACGGCGGCTGGGGAAACCGGTACCCATTCCAGCGCAATGCCGCGTTTTTTGAGTTCGGCCTGCAGCCAGCCGTCGTTCTCCAGCACAGCGCTTTCGGCGGTGTGGCCCACTTTGCCATTATTGGCAAAAGAGATGGTGGCAATGCGCACCACCTTGAGTGGCGGGGCATCCGCCAGGGCAAGACTGCTGGTGGCCAGCGCCAGTGCGCCGGTCAGGGTCAGAAGCAGATGACGAAAAGACATGAGCGGGGTGTTTCCTTATTGTCGCGGGCGGCTCAGGCGGCCTGCCGTTGTAGTTGGTCCAGTACGTCGGCCAGCGGCGCGGGGGCGAGCCAGTCGCGCACGCTGAAATCTGCCGGCAAAAAGCCGTGCTGCAGCAAGAAGTCTTTGAATTCGCTGAACGCGCTGACGGTGGCGTCATCCAGCGTGGTGGCCAGCCCCTCGTGTACGCGTGGCCCATAAGCCAGGCGCACCCAGTCTGGCGCGCTGGCGGTTTCACCGGCCAGCCAGTCCACGGCGGCATCCGGGTGCTGTTGCGCCCAGTCGCCCACGTCGACAATCCGGCGTAAAAAGCGGCGGACTTGATCCGGATGTTGGGTCAGTGCGGCGGCGTCCAGTGTGATCGGGCGCGGGGAACCGTTGTTGACGCGGATTTTCGGGTCCGGATGAAAGCCGATATCGACCAGCACACGCGCGCCGACGATGTAGGCCAGTTCCAGCCCCAGTGAACCTTTGGCATAAATGGCATCGACCTCGCCACGCAACAGTGCGCCAGTTTCGGCGGCATACAGCCGGCGGCTACGCAGGGCGGAAGGTTGGCGGGCGCCGTTTTGCTCCGGGTTAATGGCGATGTCCGGCGTGTCCGGTACCGGCACCAGCACGACCTCAACATCGGCCAGCGTCAGCCCGGCCAGCGAGAGCGCACTGACAAAACCGCGCAAAGCCATGGCGCGGAAAATATCAATGCCTTGACCCTCCCGCAGCGGCAAGCCAATGCGACGGCCACGCAAACCGGCCAGGCCGGTAATACCTGAGTCATGGCGGGTGATGATTACCTGCGATTCATCCACCCAGGAAAAGCCCAGTACGCGGGTATCCGCGCCCATGCTGCGCGCCCATAAGGCCGGAATGCTGCCGCCCTGACGCCACGAGTGCGGCAGGGTGTGATCCACGTGTGAACGGCGCTCGGCCGCGGACACACCGCCATCCTGCAACGAGCGGATAGCGATGCCGTCAGGTGCAAATTCAGCATCAAACCAGCCCAGGCGGGCGGCAATGCCCAGTGGCGTAGGTACGGGGCAGCGGGTATACCAGATGGTCTGTGTCATGGTGTTCCTCAGGCCGCAGCCGGCTCAGTGGCGGGCGCCAGCTGGCGTTTGACCGCTTGCGGAACCAGTGGCAACACTTCTTCGCCCACGCGGTATGCTTCTTCCAGGTGTGGATTGCTGGCCAGAATGAAGTGGCTGACGCCGATATCGACATACTCGGCCAGGCGTTGCGCCACCTGCTCATAGTTACCGACAATCACGCAACCCGGCCCGCCGCGCACGCTGGACATGCCAGACCACAAATTGGGCCCGACGATCAACGAGTTGAAATCCCGCGCGCCGCCGTGCAGGGCGAACTGGCGCTGGGCCCCCACGGATTCGCTGGCGCCGCTGCGTTTGCGGTGACCAAAGCCCAGCGTCTGGTCGGTGACGGTGCCGTAGATGCGGCGCAGTTCTGCCCAGGCTTCTTCTTCGGTATCACGCGCCAGAATGTCGATGCGCATGCCAAAGCCCAGCTCGCGTTCACTGCCGGTGGCTTCGAGCGCGCGGCGGGCCTGATCGATCACTTCTTTTTGTTTGGCCAGCGGCTCACCCCAGGTCAGGTGAATATCGCCGTGGCGCGCCGCCACCTGCATGGCCGCTGGGCTGGCCCCGGCCAGCCAGATGCGCGGCGTGGGGTATTGCGTCATGGGCGCAGTCAGTCCGCCTTCGTTCACCTTGTAGTACTTGCCATCAAAGGTGAACGGCTCGCCCGAAGCATAACCCTGGATGAAATCCAGAAACTCGCCTGTGCGCTCGTAGCGCTGGTCGTGGCTGATGAAGTCGCCATACGCTTCTTGCTCGGCGCCGCCGCCACCGGTAATGACGTTCCACTCCACGCGACCCTGGCTCAAGCGTTGCAGGCTGGCCGCCATTTGGGTGGCATAGGAGGGGTGAATAAACCAGGGCTGGATGGCAATCAACAAGCGCAAACGGCGGGTTTCCCGCGCCAGCGCAGCGGCGACCATCCATGGTTCTTCGGTATGGCGGAAAGCCGGGATCAGCGCGCCATGAAACCCGTTGATATCTGCGGCCCGAGCCACCTGTGCCAGGTAGTCGATATAGGCAAAGCCGTCGTCTTCCCGGCGGGGCGCCACGCGGTGGTCCGGGCGGGCATTCCACTCGCCACGGGTGTGCTGGTCATGGGCATTGCGGCCATCGCCGTGAACCGGCAGGCGCCACAGAAATTCAATCGACATCGGATCGTGCTCCTTGCTGCGGCCGTTGCCGCGATCAAGTCTGTTGAGCAGTTTCCGTGCCATGCAAAACGTGCTGCTGAATGCAGAAAAACAGTAGGAGGCGCTGCTGAAAAACCACCATTGCACTACTGGCATGGTGATTTTTCAGCAGCGCGTTGCGGCTTTAGCCGTAGTGCAGTTCTAGCGTACGGCCCACTTCATTAAGCGGCGCCGGATCAATCCAGTCATCCAGATCAAAATCACGCGGCAGGAAACCGCGCTCAAATAAAAAGCGTTTGTAGCTCTGGAGCGCAGAGATGGACTGGTTAGAGAGCTCCAGCCGCTGATACAGATGCACATTGCGGCCGTAGGCAGCGCGTACCACGTCTTCAGGTGCGTCGGTTTCCTGGCCAATGTAATGAACGGTTTCAGCGGCATGCGCCGGGGCCCAGTAGCCGACATCCGCAATGCGGCGCAAGAAGCGCACCACCACATCCGGACGTTCTTTTAACAGCGCGCTATCCACAGTGATCGGGCGCGGCGCGGCGTTGTTGACGCGGTGATTGGGGTCAGTACAGCGGCGCAGATCAATTACCTCATGCGCACCCAGCTTGCGTGCAGCCTGGATGCCTGGCGCACCCTTGACGTAGATGGCGTCCACCTGGCGTGTAACCAGCGCTTCAATTAGCTCGGCAAACACGCCGTAGCCGCCAAAGAACTGCATGTGCGGCTTCTGGTAAACGATGGGCTGCACGTCAATCGACACAAACTGCACTTCTTCTTCCGCTACATCGCCCAGTTGCAAGGCCACCAGAAAGCCATGCAGCGCACCGGCCTTGGCCTGATCCACGCGGGTGGTGCGTTCTGGCAGGGCCAGACGCGCGCCTCGCAGATCAGACGGGGTACGGATGGGCGAATCGGGCAGGGTGAGGATGGCCTGGTATTCATCGGCCCAGGACAAGCCAATCAGCCGTGTATCGGCGCCGCTGGCCTTGGCCCACAACGCGGGCACGTTACCACCCTGACGGATGGAGTAACGCTGATGATGGGTCAGATACGACAGTTGCAGTGTGGGATCTGGCACTTCATGCATGGTGCGCACTGCAAAATCATCTTGAGCAAATTCTTCGTCAATCCAGCCCAGTCGGGCAGCAAGGCCAAGCGGGGTAGGGTCCGGACAGCGGGTGTACCAGACGGTGTCTACCGTGTTCGTCATAAATTCGATACTCCAGAGTTGCGACAGTGGCCCCGACGTATGGAGCACTCGTAACCAGCACAAAACATGCCAACAAACGGCGGTGTGCCGTGATCTGGATCATGGTGGCATGGCTTCTTTATCTTTCAAAAGAATATAGACACAATTTCTAATTATTTTTTGTTACATAGAAGGATTGATTATAGTCTGGTCTCAGGCCGTACCAACCGGAGCTTTTCAGATGGGTCAGAACCCGCCAGCCAATTCGCCACTGCTTGCCATGCCCCAAGGGGAAACCCAACCCTTGTCCATCCGGGCCAAGGCACTTGTCTTTGTCGATCCGGCCTCTCGCGCATTGCTCCAGTACGTAGAGCGGCTGGCCCCGTCGGAAGCCCCCATTCTGATTACTGGCGAGACCGGTACCGGCAAAGAACTGATTGCCCGGCACTTTCATTTGCTCTCTCGCCGCAAAGGGCCGTTTGTGGCCATCAACTGCGGGGCGATCAGCGAGCAACTGGCCGAGAGCGAACTCTTCGGGCATGAGGCTGGCTCGTTTACAGGGGCCACCGGCAAGCGCGAAGGTTGGTTTGAAGCGGCCAACGGCGGCACGCTGTTTCTGGATGAAATTGGCGATCTGCCGCTGAATCTGCAAGTGAAGCTCCTGCGTGTGCTACAAGAGCGCGAAGTGGTGCGTATTGGCTCACGCAAACCCATCCCGATTGATGTGCGGCTGGTGGCTGCCACCAACGTGGATCTGGACGACGCCGTCACGGCCGGGCATTTCCGGCTGGATTTGTTGTATCGGTTGAACATTGCCCAGGTCACCTTGCCTCCCTTGCGCGAGCGCACCGGCGACATTCTCCCGCTGGCGCAATACTTTCTGGGCCAGTACAGCCAGCGGCTAAATCTGCCATTGCCGGAGATCTCAGACGCCGCCGCAAATGCGCTTAAGCAATATGCGTGGCCGGGTAATATCCGCGAGCTGGAAAACGTCATTCACTTTGCGATTCTGGTGTCTGGTCATTCCCGGATCGAGCCGGAACACCTCAAATTCTCCTCGGCCGCGGCGTCGTTCACTCGCAACGCCCCGCCCCCAGCTACTCGTATGCAGGAAACGCCTTTGGAAATCATCCGCAGCCAGCTACCGCGTTTGTTCGAGGGGGCGGGGCAAAATAGCGAGGGCCTGTTTAGCCAGTTAGAAGGCATTCTGGTACGTGAAGCTTTTGAGTACAGCAGCCACAACCAACTGCGGGCCGCTGCCTTGTTAGGACTAACCCGCAATGAAATACGTACCCTGCTGGGTCGTTATGATTTGTTGGGTCAAACTGCCCGTGGCCGGCGCGATGATTCAGGGCAGGCGGTGAACGGCTGAGCCCCCGGGCTACGTCAGCAGCCCAGCCTGTAGCTGCTCAGGCACCAATTGCTAGTGCGCCGGCAAAGCATAAGAGTAAAAACTGATCTGTTTGGGGCAGCGTTGCCTGTTCTCCGTTGTACCGCTAACCGAATTGACGCTTGATCTGAAGCCAATCTGCATGTTTGTATTCAAATACCTGCAGTTCTTACTCCTCGAAGGACTCCTTCATCCGTTTGGCCTGCAGAATTGATTGTTCTGCATGCTCCAGGAGTCCTTCATAGAGTTCTCGAGCAAGGTCGTAGCGCGACATGTTGCGAAGAATTTTTTCTGTCTCATCGCGGATATAGAGGTCTTTGGCACTGGGTTCGCCAGGTATGCTTGACCGCACGCCCGAAACGGCGCTGTGAAACAGCGCCGACTCAACTTTGGACTGGGTTTGGGGTGAAAGCTGGGAAGCTCTGTGTATAAAACGGCGAGCTATATCGCTGTGGCGGAAAACAAAGTCTCCGTTAGCTTCCTGCATCAGGTGGACTAAACCGTCCATTTCATGTTCCTCGGCACTAACTTGAACGACTTTGTTCTTGAGAATGGGGATCTGGCTGTGGTAGCTGCACCAGAGACGACGGCTTGTACCCATGTCGCCATTGCTGAGCTGTCTTCCGGCCACATGTGGTTAACATGAATCAGCTGAGCTACCGCGGCAGTCACCACAAAGGCTATTACGCCGGCACAAATGGCTATAAAGACGGTTTTCAGGGTCTGGCTCACGGTTTTTCCTTGTTTAGCTTTGAGAATCCTACCCATCCGCGTACATCAAATACCATCGCAAACGCACCAAAATGGTGATTTTCCAACACCTTAAAGGTAGGATTTTGCTTACAGTCGGTAGCACTGATACATTCAAGGACTCATTTCTTCGGTCGTATTCCGATGGCATTTAATTTGTTTGTTACCGCTCATGACGGCGCATGGGATCACCACTCTTACGAATTTACTGCCGATCGATTCCTGGAGCATACCGAGCAACAACTCATTGCTCAATTTTCCGCTCTGGATGAAGAAAGTATTCGCAGCCTTAAATCGTTCCCATGTTTGTTTATGTATGAAGGTCTTTCTGATAAAGCTAGACTGGGACGTTTAACTAATGTTGTGCGGCGAGACTATTCGATTCATATTTCTTTCGAAATCGATCGGTTTCACCCCGGGTTTACTAGGGAGCAACTGACACCTGTAATTCCATTCTTGGGAATGGGCCGGTGGGAAATGACTCGGACTCACTGGGCTGTTAAGGCAATCGACCTGCGCAGTGTGTTAATCAATTTTGGTTTGATACCT
>JASLES010000317.1 GCA_030151005.1 Silvimonas sp. | reverse complement strand
TCGGTATCGCTATTGGCGCCGGTCTGGCTATCTGGTTGCTCCAGGCCCAACTCACGCGGCTGGACATCATCGGGCTTGATCATCTGATGACCATCAGTGTGTTTTCGATCCTGTTCACGATTCTCTCGATCGCGGGTGTGGTCAATGCGGTGAATATTATTGATGGTTACAACGGCCTGTGTGGGGGCGTATCCGTGATGATCTTTGCTGGTTTGGCGTGGGTTGGCTGGCACGTCGAGGACCAACTGATCCTGATTTGCGCCCTGTCCATGATTGCCGCCCTCTTGGGATTTCTGGTCTGGAATTACCCGCGTGGTCTGGTCTTCCTCGGGGATGGTGGGGCCTACTTTGTTGGGTTCATCATGGCGGAATTGGCGGTCTTGTTGCTGGCGCGCAATCCATCTGTTCCCGTGTTCTTCCCGTTGGTCTTGTGCCTGTACCCAGTCTTCGAAACCTTGTTTTCTATTTACCGAAAGAAATTCCTGTGCGGCCGCTCACCCAGCCAGCCCGACGGCATTCATATGCATATGCTGGTGTACAAACGCGTGGTGAGACTGAACCTGATCGGCAAATCACAACTGGCCCGCAACTCCGCTACATCTAAATATTTGTGGCTGTTGTCAGCCCTGGCTAGCCTGCCCGCGACTTTGTTGTGGGACAAACCGGCTTTGCTGGCCATGTGGGGTATGGCGTTCTGTTTGATGTACGTCTTTATTTACCGCTCCATGGTGCGCTGGCGAGTGCCGCGCATATGGTTTGTTGGCAAACGATCTACCTCTTCTCAACGCGTCGCCTCGTTGGCCAATCCACAGCGAGTAAGCAGGGTCAGTAGTTAAATAAAAAGCCGCCTGAACAGGCGGCTTTTTTTGTGTACAGGATCAAGGATGCATTGCGGATAAGCGGGTCAAAGCCGGTCAGGCCGGGCGGGACCCCCATCGCGCGCGGGGTAGCAGGCAAAACGCAGCGACATGGGTCAGTGTTAGCAGCGGCACAAAAATCACGGGGATAGCATACATGGCCCCCAGTTGTCCGGCGTGGGTCGGTACCCCCGCCATAATGGCGTGGTAATAAGCGAGGAGGATGTCTGCTATGCCCACGACATTAAAAGCAACCGCAAACAACCAGAAGAGTGGGCGAGTTCTTGCGGTGAGCAGCGCCAGCATGGCCAGCAGACCCGTTGTCAGGTCCCCATAGCCGGCGGGGATCGCAAAACTGGCAGGAAGATCGGGACTGACCACGCCCGGTAACATGAACGCGAGTCCAAAGAAACGAAAGCTGTGCAAAGTGGCGATCGCGCGTAGTGCGTCAAATGAATCCATCGTTCTGAGCCTTGGCCAGATGTAAGCGCTAAAGCACAGCATCCATGCGATATACCCAAGGATAAGGTGCAGGGGAAAAAGAGTTTCTGGTGACATATGAGTCTCCTGAAAAGTGTGACCGGGACAAGACGAAACTCACGCCGCACTGCGCCGAAGCAATTGGCGCAAAGACACTGCGTGCAACAGAATGGAATTGGGCACGACGAAGCCCGGTGTCAGCACGTAGGGGTAGCTGCCAGCATTCAGGCTGGGCATATCGGGTGTAATCAACTGAAAACGGCCGGGTGCGGTGATCATGCCGAGGGTAATGGCGACGGCGAAATCCACAAGGCCAAAGATATTCCAGGCGATGGCCGCTTTGCGCCCCTTGCCATTGGCCACTGCAAGCGCCGTCGGTATGGCCAGCAAGCCGGTTAGTACATCCCCGGTACCCGCCGGGATCGCATCGATGGCCGCCATCGTGCCATGCAACCAGGCCGCCAGCGCCCAGCCGCCGAATACGCGGTAAAACTGCAAACCGATCAGCCAGGTGACGGGTATCGCGTCCAGGACTTTGCCTAGCCGGTTTGAGCACAGCAATAGCGGCAGGCCAAAGGCCAACGGCAAGAAGATCGCCATGGGCAGGAACGGCAGCGGGGGCGGTGTTGCACTCAAACGAAAGACACTGTGAATTGCCGCGCTCCAGATGACTGCAAACCAGATTGCATGAGGGATCAGGATCGCCAGCCAGGTTGTGCGAAGCTGTGACGGCGTAAGGTCTGTGCGTTCCAGGCCAAGCCATAAACCAAGCGCAATGAGGATTTGCGCCCCAATCTGATGGGCTGTGGTCTGAAAACCGCTGGCAGGAATTATGGGCTGCCAGTAGTTCAGCGCAATCCACGAGAACGTCAGCGGCGCTATCCACAGCAGGCTGAACCAGACAGGGCGTAGTGGGATGCGGGCCATGGAAAGGACGGAAGTGTTCATCAGTATGTCTCCAGCCAACTCAGGGGTTTGGACCGACCGCTCAGGGGCAGCAATGCATGCCATCGGCATGTACGTTAGGTGTAACATCGTTTGGCACGAGCGACTATTCACCACAATGTTGACGAGCCATGAAGCAAAACTTCACAGTCAGGCAAGGTGCACTGGATGGTGTGGAAGCGTTTCTGAGCGTGGCCAGACACCGTAGTTTTCGCAAGGCGGCCGCTGAGCTTGGGGTAACACCATCGGCCATCAGTCAGGCGGTGCGGGTGCTGGAAGAACGTATTGGTGCTGCGCTGTTTGCACGTACTACACGTAGCGTGGGCCTGACCGAGGCCGGAGAACGATTTCTGTCGCGTGCAAAACCGGCGTTTGAAGAGCTCGTCGCCGCCAGCGAAGTAGCACGTGACCTTGGCCAGCGCCCGACGGGTTTATTGCGCCTCTCTGTGCCGCGTGCCGTGGTGCCGCTGCTACTGGAACCGTTGCTGGCCTCATTCTGCGAAGCTTATCCAGAAGTTGAAGTCGAGATCGCCACGAGCAAAGAGATTGTTGATCTGGCGGCCGAGGGTTTCGATGCGGGCATCCGCCTGGGGCAACTGGTGGCCGCGGATATGGTTGCTGTCCCTTTGACGCCGCCCTTTCGGTTGGTGATCGTCGCAAGCCCGGCTTATTTTGCCGGGCACCCCGTCCCCACCCATACGGATGATCTGCGTCAGCACGCGTGTTTGCGTTGGCGTAAATCCAGCGGTGCACTCGCCGCCTGGTCATTTAGTGATCATGGCCAGACGGTGGAGATTGCCGTATCCGGCCCGCTGATCGCCAGTGATTTTCTGACCATGTTGGGCGCTGCACAGGAAGGCATTGGTCTGGCCCAGTTGCCGGAGCCCATGGTGGCTGATGCCGTCAAAACCGGGCAATTGATTCAGGTACTGGACAGTTACGCTCCTGTCTTGCCGGGTGTGTTCTTGTGTTACCCCAGCCGCCGCCAGATCATGCCGAAGTTGCGAGCGTTCATTGACCATGTGAAGCGTCATGTAGCGCGGGAAACAACTTGACCCGGTCTTACTGCTGCAGTGAAAAAGCCGCCAGACAGGGCGGCTTTTTCACGCAGCTTAGGGCAGGATACGAATCGCCAGTGAGGCAGGTGGCTTGGCCTTCCAGCAATCCTCATCGGACTTGTAGTTGGCATCGCTACGGATCTGGCCCGTAGCAGGGTTGCCATCATCAAATTGCTGATCCAGCGCGCAGACATAACGACCATCGACTACGTCGCTACCCAAGCCGCCAGCGACCAGCCAGGTGCTGTCCTTTTCGGTGTTCGCCGTGCCATCACCCGCAGCGACAGCCCACGTCCCGCCCGTAGGCAGTTGTTGGTCTTTGGCCGACAGCATGCCGGTTTTTTCAATCAACATGCTCCAAAACTCTTTGACCTCCGTCGCGGAGGTGATCAAGCCGTCTTTGGGGTTGCTAACATCACCGATGCACTTGGCTGGCCCATCGGCGCCTTCCGGGCAACCATCACCAGGCCACGCTTGGTAGCGCTCGTAAAAAACCTGCATGCCCGTCTCTATCTTGTTCACGCTGGCATAAAGGCTTTTGACGCGCGCACCATCGATCAGGTCACGCCCTTTGAAGGCCATACCAAGCAGCAGCCCAATGATGATCAGTACAGTGGCCATTTCAACCAGTGTGAAACCTGTTTGCCCATAGGGGGCGGGGGTGTATCGGGTAGACATTTTGCATTTCCTCCTGAAGATCAATTTGAGATAAATGCATGCCGAGTCGTGTCAGGTAGTGGTATTGCTATTGTTTTTTTGGATATTCAGGGTATTCGCCCCGCCTCCAGCGCGACAGCGATCAATTGTGGTGAACCCAGCCATTCCGTGAGATCGTCATATCCCGCGCTTTGGGGCCGACTGACAAAGGTGCGGCTATCGCTGGCATTGAGGGCTTCGTCCCCCTCCCCACCGGCTTCAAGCGGGCCAGGACCGCGCGCGCCGTGCGACACAACGATGGCGGCGGCGATGTTGGTCAGGTAATCCTCGCTGTCTGCACTACTGCGGATTTCCAGATCACCCTGTGTCAGCAGGTGGAACACCATGCCTGAGGCCAGCAGGGGCTGATCTGCTTTTGTGGTATCGGGATTGGCAAACGCGGCGCTGACCCGGTAGGTTTGTGGCCGCCCCCAACTGTCGGTGCGGGCCAGCCCCAGCGTGGCCCACGGCAGGTAGCCTTGCAGCTGGATGCATCGGCCATCGGCATCTCTGGCTTCTAAGCCGCTACTTTGGCTACCCACGCGTGCCGGACACGGCAAACGCCCGTTGCGCACCATGTAACCGAGCAGTGCCTGCCGTGCAGTCTGCAAACCCAGTTTTGTGGCCCGGATGTGCTCGGTTTCCTGCGAGAGCTTGATGGCGTTGAGTGCGCCAGCCAGCAGCAGCCCGATCACCGTCAGCACTACGGTCAGCTCAACGAGTGAGAAGCCATTGTTGCGACTTGAGCGCATTGTCTTGTCCTGGTAATAGCAGGCGGTAAATCCGGTCGTTGCTAGCGGTATCCGGCACGGCCATCACTGCATCCGGCGTGTCCCCAGGCTGCCAGCCTTGCTGGTTAATGCCAGGATTGGGCATACCACTACGGGGATCGATAAACCCGGCGACCGGGTCCAGATATTGCGACAAGTCGGCCTTGTTGTTCACCGTGGCCCTTGTCTGACCGACCAGCGCGCCACCCGCGCTGGCCAGGATAGCGGCGGCGGGCAATACGCCGTGATCGGTGGCCACGCGCAGTGTTTCTGCACAACCTGCCACCGGCGTTGGCAGTAGCGGAGTGCTGACGCTGTAATAGAAAAACTGCTCCCAGCGATTGCGGTAAAGCCATTTGAAACGGTTCACCTGATCGGCTCCGACGACGCCAGACAAAGCGTTAACCAACCAGATGGATTTGGGCAAACGCCCCCGGCAAACCGAGGTATCAGGCGTGCAACCGTCTGTGTTGGTCTTGGGCTGGGTGGCGGCTATTTCAGTGCAATGTTCTTCATCGAACCGGGCCGGGTGCGGCAAGCGGCCGTTGCCTTTGTATTGCTGCCACCAGGTGAGTAGCCGTTGATAGTCGCCTGCGGCGCGGGCACTGACGGCCTGTATGAGTTCGTTGCGACGGATCACGACAATCTGGTCATTAACCGTCAGCGCACCTTTGGCATCCCGCAGCGGGCCACCCACAAACAGCCCTTTGGCCAGATCGGTGTTGTTGAATGCCTTGGCATCCAGGCTGGTTTTTTCCAGATAGTTGGCCGGTAGCAACCGGTCTGCCGCAAGGGCGCGTTTTTGCCCGGTCAGCGCCACACCTGGGGCGATGATGACCACCACAGCCGGGTTGGTGTCGGTGGTCAGCCAGCCGTTGGCATCGCGCGCCTGAAACCAGGCCGAGGTGGGTGCGTAGTCCGGGTTGAGAATGGCGCTATTGCTGTCTTCAAAACCCTCCACCACTGCCATCCAGAGTCGCTCACCGTAACCATCCACAAAGGGTGGATGCTGCAGTGTTTTATGCGGGATACGTCCCAGCCGCAGGGCCGCTTTCTTGCACGTGCCAGTGCTATCCCCCTGATAACCCGCGCTCGCGCCATCCGGAGAATGGGTATCCGGGCAGGGAAAAGCCCCGGGCCGGGCCAGATTGGCAGAGCCCGACCCACCTAATCCACCATTTTGTACGGCCCATGCCAGCAGCGTGGCCCGTGCCTCTGCCAACGCCAGACGCGTGGTCTCCTGGCGTCGCTGCTCCGGCGATAACCCCCCCAGCACGCCGCGTATTTGCCAAAGAAACAAACCGCTGAGCAATGCCATCAGCAAGAGCGCCATCATGCCGCGCTGACGGGATAACCTGGAGCGCCGTCTCATTGGGCCTCCAGCCAGGTTTCACCCACCTTTTTACCTGCCGGCACCCTGACGGGGATGGAGGCGCCGTCTACCCAGTGGCGGGTATGCCCATCTGCAATAGTTTGGGCGCTGTAAACATGTGCTGTCTTTGAAACCGCGCGCGAGGCGGCGGGCGGATGGCGCTCAGCATCCGAATAAAACAACGTTCCCCATGTCACTGCGCCTACAGGCGTAGCCAACAGCGCCAGCAGGAGGCAGCAATGGCGCGTTTTCATGGGCGCACTCCAGCGGCACTGACCGTCATACGGCACAATATTTCGATACCGCCAGATGAGGCACGGCTCAGCGTGCATTGCCTGACATCGATCAGCCCTGGCATGGCAGCCAGTTGGCCCATCAATTGCGCCAACGCCTCTTCATGGCGCGCCCAGGCACTGAGTTCCAGTGGTAGCTCGTCGCGTTGTAAAGGCCCCGCACGATCGGTTTTGGTCACTTGCCCCGGCCGCAACCACCGCACAAGGATATCCGCGCTTGCCACTTGCCCCGGCAGACTGCGCCACTGAGCGGGGTTGAGTGGCTGCAACCCTTGGTGGCGAACCAGTTGTTCAACGTACTGGCGCGAGACAGGAAACCGCTGCGTAGCCGACTGGCGTTGTAACTGCAGCCGTTCTTCCAGGCGCTGTTGCACTCGCCAGTAACCCCAGCTTGAAGCCCCCGCAAGCGCCAGGGCCGCAGACACCGTTACCGCAGTGAATTGCCAACTGGTTTTCATGGCTGCACCTCCAGCTGCATCAGCCACTGCCAGTTTTCGCCAGAGGTGTTTGAGGCGGCAGGCACGCGCTCCAGTTCTGTGCCGGGGAATGCGCTGCGTACGGTCTCCAGTGCTGCGGTTTCGTCCTGCGCCTGGCCGGGCAGGATGGTCAGTCGTATCTCGTCTGTACCGCCAGATTGCCAGATCAGCGCCGTGACTCGGGCCGGTTCCAGCGGAACCAATGCCATGCTGATGCGCTGCAAGTCCGCGACCATGCGTGCCACTGACTTGCCACGTCCATCCAGCAATTGCATGGCAGCCTGGTCGAATGTGGCAAACCGGGCCGCTTGAGCACTGCCCTGCGGCGCACGCCCGATATCAGTCGGGACTTGCCAGGACAAATAGAGCAACAAGGCGCTGTACACGATCGCAACAGCACTCAGGCCCCAAGCCCCCCAATGGCCGAACTGATACAGACGTTGCCGGGTTTGCCGCAAGAGCAAGGGGCCGTTGAGCCAGGTACGGTGACGCAACAGTGCCCTACGGCTCAGTTGGGCAGGGTGAGCACCCACAAAGTGCGGGTTAACGACCAGTTGCAGGTCCGGCCAGTATTGGGTCAGCCGCGCGCAGGCGGTGCTTTGCTCCAGGCCACTTTGCGGATCGAAACACAATCTGAGCGATGCGGGCAGCAAACCGGCCTCATCCAGATGTCGGCAAGTGGTGAGCAGATCTTCCTCGGGTTGATGCTGGTCCTGACATAAACGGGTAAACAGCACACGCCCGTTTAACGTCAATACGTGGCGCAGGCCACCACACAAGCCAGGTGCAATGATGAGTGCGGCGATGACGTCAGCACCTGCCGCTGCGGCCAACACGCTGGACTGAAAACAGATGCCTTGAATGCGCGCCGCCTGATTCTGCGCCAGTACACGCGCCAGGGCCGCGGTATGCTCTGTCGCGGCAAGCCCGTGTAATACGACCTGTGATGCAGGCTCACTGCTCGCTTGTGCACAAAACCAGCCAGGGAAATGCTGCTGCAGCCGGGCGCGTAGCCAGGCTTTACGATCCGCGGGTTTCAGGGCCGGCATGGCGACGGATACACACTCTTCAGCAGGCAGGTCGAGCAAGATCAGGATCGACGCATCTAGCATCACTGGTAGTACGTCAGCGGCGGCCAGCCCGGCCGGGAGCGCTTGCCAATGGCTACGCCGCCAGGCATACCAGCAGTGGCCTTGCGCGCCGATCAGTAATAGTTGAGTGCTCATCGCATGCGCGCCAGATTGTCAAAAACCGGCCCGAGGACGGCCAGCATGATCCAGCCCAACAATCCCCCCAGAACCAGTGTCAGCATGGGTTCGATCAGGCTTTGCAGGCGCTCGGCACGTGCCTCCACCAGTCGTTGGTAATACAGGGCGGCCTGACGCAACGATGCTCCCAACTGGCCGGTGGCCTCACCCGTGCGCAACATGGCCATCAATAAGGGAGGAATGACCTCCGTACTGGCAAAGGCCTGCGCCAGGGTATCGCCAGCCTCTACCCTCGGGCGAACCTGACCCAAGGTCGTGACCAGAGCGGGGCGAGTGAGTGTCGCCACTGCAATATCCAGTGCCTCAAGCACTGGCACACCTGCGTCGTACAGCATGGCCAACTGGCGGGCATACTGTGCCAGGGCCGCCTGATGTAATAACGGCCCCGCCACAGGCAAACACGTCAGGACGAGGTCGACGTACAGGGCGGCAACGCGAGAGCGGCGGACGCAGACCAGTAGCAAGATTGCCGTTGTCATCAGAAT
>JASLES010000493.1 GCA_030151005.1 Silvimonas sp. | reverse complement strand
AACAAAGTACAACTCGCCCGGCACGGGCAAACAGATCACCCAGCACACGGGTGTCTATGAGCATCAACTGGGCCACGGTGCGTGTCCCCCAAAGCGGACGTCATATTTACTTTGGGTAAGGCCCGGACGGCATGGTCAAATACGGGCTGTGTTTGCGCCAGGTCAAACTTCAAATCGGAATGATCCGATGGGGCATGGCAAGTTCGCCGGGCAGTATGGCGGCGTCGCGTTCAATAGCGTGACCGGGGTTTAGAAGCTCCGGGATCAGGCCGAAGGCCGCAAACATAGCCGACACGCTGTGTTTGCGGCTATCGGTTTGCTTGGCATGCCTGTATCTATGGTGGGCCGGGCGGGGGAGCCGCAAGGCTCACCGGAACCTGTTCCCGGCCTTCTAACCCTGTCCGGTTCCACCACCCTGTTTAGAAGCGGGTTGGTGGAGATCAGTACCGCAGAACAGGAACTGTCCCCATGCATGCTCCTCAAGGCACACCCGCGCCACCCAGGCGCAGCTTCTTTTGCAGCACCTCGTTTTTCTTCCTTCGGCAGATCTACACCAACCGTTTCAGCGCCGCTCGCCTTGCCTTCCTCTTGGGTGGAGGGCGCCCATGCTGACCGAGCATGCCGAGCTTGAAGGGTTTACCCGCGCCAAGGTGCTGCTCAATCTGCTGTTGGCCCAGGCCAGCGCGCAGGGTCAGACCGGCATGGTCAGCCACTTATTGGAATTACACAGTCTTTTCGTCACCACGGATTTTCTGGTGTTGCAGTACTACCGGCATTTACTGCACGTCTCGCAGGCGGTGGATCTGCTGCTTGAGCATCTGGACAGCGCGCCAGACCAGCACCTGTCTTGCGAGGCCATCAAAACCCTGCTGGCGCCTTTTTTTCAACACATAGATGAGTTTGAGTCCGATCTGGGCCGGCTGAGCTAATCACGGCATTCCAGCCTGCGGGGCTTCCCGGACGGTCACGGCCCTGGCGTGACCGTTTTTTATGCCCGCAGCACTCACAGACCAGTGTACTTAACCCGCACTCTGGTGCATGCCCAGCAGCACGCGCTCTGGTTGGGCCCAGAAAGCGTGATCCAGCACCCAGTCTCCACTCTGGCCCGCCGTGCCGCCGTCAGCCAGGGTCAGTTGCAAATGTGGTGCGCCGCTGACGGGCAAGGCAATGCGCCAGGCGGCGAGTGTGTGTTCATGGCCGCTGCGCCACAGGCTGTTGTCCGGGCCGTCATGCTGGTCTGCGCTGATGCGGGCAAACTCTGCCAGCGTATGCGGGCCGGCGTTGGCCGCCAGTAACGCCTGAACCCGATCATAACGGGTGGTGCTGCTGAGCCCCGGCGTCTGCGCCCCGTCAATGACATCAGGCTCCAGATAATGATTGGTCTGCGCCAGCGTGCCTTCTTGTGTGCGAGTCATGGCATAGTGACCATTCAAGCCAATCTCTATCCGCATCAGACCGTGCGCATCGGCCAGCATCAGAAATTCCGGGTGCTGGTCTTTGAATAATGTCGGCGCGGCAGCGGCGACTTCGTCCAGGCTGTGATAGCCGGTGAGCAGGGTGGAGAGCAAATGATGTCCATGCACGGCATCCCGCTCTGCCCGTGGCAGGCTACTGGCGGATGCAGACAGCACGGTCAGCCCAGCCTGGTTCACGCCTTCTTTCAGACCGGGTACACGGCTGCCTTCGGCAAAGAGCCCGACATAAGACAAACCGTGAGCGGGATGCACCAGGCGTACGGATTGCAGGTGATCCGGTATCCAGTCCCGATTCTTGGCCAGCAAGGTCCCTTCGGTGGTGCCAGCAGCGCCCCACAGCGTGCAGGCCGCTGCATGCGCGGTGGCAAGCAGCAGGAGCGGAGAAACTAATCTGGTGACGCTGAACATGGGTTGTCCTTGCGATAGCAGGCAAGGCAATAACGGCCTGACGGGCTCATCCGCTGACGTGGGCCGTGCCGTTTATGCATCTCTTGCGCTGGTTGGGGGCTGCGCCGGCACTTGGGCTATTGGCAGGTCAGGCGCGGCCAGGCCCGGATGCAGCAGATCGCCCGCCTCGCCCAATTTTGCATACAACTGCGCCACTGCAGGCGTATCCAGCGCATGCAGGCCAAAACACAGCCCGATCCGTCTATTTAGGGCGAGGCCAGGCAATGGCCGTGTTACCAGTTGCTGTTGAGAACTAACCAGAGATTGCGGCAAGACCGCCACGCCAATGCCGGCATCCACCAGCGTGGCGCTCAGGCTGAACGAGGTCGCCTGCGCAGCGGGGGACGACACGGTGGCCCCATACAGCGGCAAAAAGCGTTGGTGCGAGGGGTGTTCCGGACACATGATCCAGCACACGTCCGCCAGATCGTGCGCGTGTAATTGCGCCTGCTGTGCCAACGGGTGTTCAGCGTGCAGCGCCAGCACATAGGGGTCTGTCCAGAGCGGCAGGAACAACTCATCTTCACAACGCTGTTCCTCGCAACCCAGGCGAACCTGGCCGGTACAGCCTTCATGCAAGGTCAACAACAGTTCCGGAATGGTGGCCGATACCTGCATGACAAAGCTGCGCACCATGGCAGGGGCCAGATCGCCCTCAATACCGACATCCAGCGGTACTCGGTCTTGTTCCTCCCGGAACCGGCGGCGTAGCCGTTCACCGTCTGTCACCATGCGGCGCGCCAGCGGGTAAAGCTCACGCGCGGCATCCGTGGCCTCTACCCCACGGGCAACGCGCTGGAACAATTGCACGCCCAGGTCTTCTTCCAGCAGTTTGAGGCTGGTGGAGAGGGCTGGCTGACTCAGGTGAATGCGCTGGGCCGCCGCGGTGATATTGCGTTCTTCAAAAACGGCCAGGAATGCACGCAGTTGCCGGTGATCCATAAAAATTCCAGATGGGTGGCAGAAGAAAGTTCAATTTTTAAGGCTTCTTCGTCCAACGTATAGTATGTCTTAGTGATGACCTATTCATATTGTTGATTTCAGGAGCAATCTTATGTCCGCCTCTGCCAAACCGCTTGTGGTGATTACCGGTGCCAGTTCTGGCATCGGAGAAGCCGTAGCACGCCAGTTCTCCCGCCTTGGGCATCCGCTCTTGCTGATCGCCCGGCGTAAAGACCGGCTAGAGGCACTCCAGCTGCCCAATTGCCTGGTGGCGGCCGTAGATGTCACCGACCGGGAGGCATTGCTGGATGCCGTAGCGGCCGCAGAAACCCGCTTTGGCCCGGTGGATGCCATTGTGAACAACGCTGGCGTGATGTTGCTGGGTGATATCACGCAACAAGATCCGGCCGAGTGGGATCGCATGCTGGATGTGAATATCCGGGGTTTGCTCAATGGCGTGCATGCGGTGGCCAAGGGCATGGTCGAGCGCAAGCACGGCACCATCGTCAATATCAGCTCTATTGCCGGCCGCAAGAGTTTTCCCAATCATGTGGCCTACGTTGGCACCAAGTTTGCCGTGACCGGCCTGTCGGAAAACCTGCGGGAAGAACTCTCTGCCCACAACGTGCGCGTGATTACCGTTGAACCGGGCGCCGTAGAAACTGAACTGCTGGGCCACACCACGGATGAATCCATCAAGAGTGGGTATCAAGACTGGAAAATCAGCATGGGTGGCGTGGTGCTTGCCGCCGAGGATGTGGCCAACGCCATCAGCTACGCCTACGCCCAGCCGCAGCATGTGTGTATCCGTGAGATTACGCTGGCCGCAACGCGCCAGGGCGCATAAACGCGCCTGAACACGGCAAAGCCCAATCTGAACGGTTGGGCTTTTTTCTTGTGCGGCGAGCGCAGAAGGTCAGTGTGTTGCTGTGCTATCAAGCGTCAGAAGGCGCTGGCCGAGGCCGCCGGCCGGTACACCACCACCCGGTCAATCGAATACAAAAAGCACGGTTTGTGGGCGTATTTGGCGCAAATAAACAATGCACGTTGCTTGGGATCAGCGGGCTCTTCAGCGTTGGCGGTCAGGCCCGTTGCATAACCAAAAGCGCCATCTTCAGAAATGGCATACGCGCTGGGCAGGGATTTGCTCATATAAAGCTGGTACAGGCTTTGCCCTTTGCTGCTTATAAACGGGACTTTCTCTAGCTGCGCGGGTACCGCAGAAGCAAAACCCATCGCCACCAAACCTGTTCTGGCCGCCACATCCGCGCTGTACACCACGCGGTTATCCACGGCATACAACCAGCATGGGCTTGCGGTCAGTTTTTCACAGCCCTGCAACGCCGTACGCATAGAAACCTGACCGAACTCCATGTAGTAACCGGTCTGCCCATTGACGGCAAACGCCTTGGGGCCGGGCTGGCTTAACCACTTTTTGTACATGTCCAGATAGGCCGGGCGGATGGGCACCGCGCTCAGATCATCGAGTCTGGCGTAGCTGGTGGCGGCAGGAACTTTCCAGTTATGGGCCGGGCTGACATCCGGGCCAGCGGCCACAGCTTCTGCCACTGCGGGTTTTTCTGCGGCGATCTCCGTCGCCGGTTCTGGCGTGGCGGGGATCGGCACATGGCGGCCAAAGAAGGCCATCATGAACTGGTCGGTACAGACATCTGCCGCTTCTTTGAGCGACGCCTTAAAGGTTACAGCGCCAGGGCCGAAGGTTTCTTGTGCGGTAAAACGACGCCCGGTGTCCCGCTTGTTATTGAAGGT
>JASLES010000473.1 GCA_030151005.1 Silvimonas sp. | reverse complement strand
CTACAACGGGCACGACTATCAGGCCCTGGTGACCCAGACTGATTACGCCGGCGCCAACTGGAACCCGGCAGCGACGCCAAGCCTGTGGAAGGATCTGGGCGTGGATACCGGCGGCACGCCGACGCCCACACCGACCCCGACCCCGACACCGACTCCGACTCCGACTCCGACACCCGCCCCGACGCCAGTGCCCACACCGGCTCCGACGCCTGCACCAACGCCAGCGCCGACACCTGCACCCACTCCGGCGCCGACGCCGTCGGGCAGTTGTTACGCCGCCTGGGTTTCCTCCACCGCTTATAGCACCGGCGCAACCGTCAGCTACAACGGCGTGAACTACAAGGCCAATTTCTGGACTCAGGGCAACAACCCGAGCACCAGCAATGGCGCGAGCGGCACCGGCCAGCCGTGGTCCGTTGTCGGTAACTGTGGCAGCACCACACCGACACCGGCTCCGACGCCAACCGCAACGCCGACGCCAGCGCCCACCCCGACGCCAACCGCAACGCCGACGCCAGCGCCTACTCCGACGCCGACCGCAACGCCGACGCCAGCGCCTACTCCGACGCCAACCGCAACGCCGACGCCAGCGCCTACTCCGACACCAACCGCCACGCCGACGCCAGCTCCGACGCCGTCGGCCAACGCCTGCCGTCCGGATGGTCTGATCCCGGGTGCCAGCAATGTGCCGTACTGCAAGGTGTATGACGCCAATGGTCGCGAAGTCCTGGCCAACGGCTTGAACCGCCGTATCGTCGGGTACTTCGCCAGCTGGCGTACCGGCGCGGGCGGTACGCCGTCTTACCTGGTGAACAACATTCCGTGGAACAAGGTGTCGCATATCAACTATGCATTTGCCACAGTTGATCAGAACACCTACAAGATCACCATCGACACCAGCGCCACCAGCCCGGAAATTGGTCTGACATGGCCAAATGTGGCTGGCGCGGCCATGGATACCACGCTGCCGTACAAAGGCCACTTCAACCTGCTGGCCCAGTACAAGAAGCAATACCCTGGCGTGAAGATCATCATGTCGATTGGCGGTTGGGCTGGCGGTACCGGCTTCTACACCATGACCACCAATGCCGATGGCAGCACCAATACCGCCGGTATCAATACCTTTGCCGATTCGGTCGTGGGGTTCCTGCGTCAGTACAACTTCTTTGATGGCGTGGATATCGATTACGAGCATCCGACCACCAATAACCAGGCCGGCAACCCGGACGACTTCAGCATCTCTACCCCGCGTCTGAAGGGGCTGATGACCAGCTACAACCTGTTGCTCAAGACCCTGCGCCAGAAACTGGATACCGCAGCGGCCACGGACAACAAGTACTACATGCTGACCATTGCCGGTTCGGCTTCGGGCTGGATTCTGCGTGGTGAAGAGAATCTGTCTGGTCTGCAGTATCTGGACTACGCCAGCCTGATGTCTTATGACTTGCACGGCGCCTGGAACCAGTATGTCGGTCCGAACGCTGCACTGTATGACGATGGCAATGATGCGGAACTGAAGGCGGGCGGCGTGTATGGCGCTTCGCAATACGGTGGCATTGGCTATCTGAATACCGACTGGGCTTACCACTACTACCGTGGCGCGCTGCAATCTGGCCGTATCAACCTGGGTCTGCCGTATTACACCCGTGGCTGGAAGGGCGTGACTGGCGGTACCAATGGTTTGTGGGGCACAACGCCGACGGTGAGCAACACGGTCACGTGCAAGGGCATTGCCACGTGCGGTCAGGGTGCCACCGGTATCGACAACGTCTGGTATGACCTGGATACCAACGGCAACCCGGTTCCGGGTGGTGGTAACCCGCTGTGGCACGCCATGAACCTGCAGAACGGCATTGTTCCGGATTATCTGGCCGCCTATGGCGTCACAGAGAACACCATTACCGGTACGTACAGCCCCAACTACAACGCAACCCTGGTTGCGCCGTGGTTGTGGAATGCCACCAAGCAAGTGTTTATCTCGACCGAAACCGAGCAGTCCATCCAGACCAAGGCTCAGTACATTGTTGACCGTGGCATTGGCGGCGCAATGATCTGGGAACTGGCCGGTGACTATGCCTGGAACGCCAGCATGAACGGCGGCAAGGGCGAGTACTACATGGGTAACACCCTGACCACGGATATCTACAACGCCTTCACTGCTGCCGCGCCGTATGGCAACAAGAAAGCGGAAACCACGCTGCCGACCACCTCGGCTGCGGTGGGGATCATCCTGGATCAGTGGCCGATGGGGGATAACAACTACCCGATCACACCCAAGATGGAGATCACCAACAACTCCGCCCAGACCATTCCAGGCGGCAGCACGGTTGAGTTCGACTACCCGGTATCGACCCCGGCCACCATGGCAGACCAGTCTGGTTTTGGTCTGACCAATACGGTTGCGGGTTACACCGGTCCGAACAACATCGGTGGTTTCAAGAACAACTACAACCATGCGAAGTTCAGCATCCCGACCTGGCAATCCATCGCCCCGGGCCAGACGGTCACCGTCGCGCTGAACTACTACCTGCCGATCTCTGGCCCGTCTAATTACGTGGTCACCATTGGCGGCACGCAGTACATCCTGCAGCAAGAAAACCCGGATGTGGCGGTGGGCTTCAAGTAAGCGCGGGTAGCAACCCGGTGGGCTGGTTTGACCAGTTTGCCGGGACATAAACACAGAAGGCAGGTCTTTGGGACCTGCCTTTTTTCATGCCGCTGATCGGCATTTGTCGCTGGCGTGATGCAGTGTCTCTGTGTGGCGACAGTAATAAGGTGCTGATTCTTGGGGAATCGTCGCATATGTCATTCCGTGGTGTCGCTTGCCAGCGACGCTTTTCTGCGCTTATGCCATCAGAATGAAGTATTCGCTTAACGTCAAACTGCCATGTGATTGATTTAACAAGTGTTTTGCAGTCTGGCCCGATTCTTGCTCAGTATCCTGTCCGCTCTCACAATAAAGATAAAGACAACAATGAATCGCATTGCAGTGGCAAGTGGTGTGGCCGGGTTGCTCTTGTTTGTCGCCTTGCCGGCGCAAGCCATGTACACCGCGTGGCCGTTTAATGGTCGCGTGATCAATCACAGCAGCCAGAACGTGAAAGCCTGGGATGGTGAACATGATTTTTACACCATCCGTGCGGGCATCACGTCATCGAACCTGTATGACGTCGACCACATTCAACTGGCGGGCGACGCGGACTGGTGCAAGTTGGGTGCCAATACGGTCACGGTGACGCCGGATGGCCGTATCAATGGTTGCGAGTGCCACGTGGCACATGCGGCAGATGAATGCGCGCCGGCGGAGCAGCGTTCGCTGCTGTCACAAGTGGCATCGGTGTTCTTTGGCCGTCACCGGACTGACACCATTGTGGCGTATCTGACGCGCATGACGCCGCTGCGCCGCGTCTGATCAGGGGGCTCCACGCATAAAAAAAACCGGCCATCAGGCCGGTTTTTTATTGGGCAGACCAGAATATTACTTGGTCAGGTCCAGCAGCTTGTCGAAAGCTTCATCAAACAGCTTCAGACCTTCAGACTGCAGTTGCTCGCCGGCCAGGTTGTAGTTCACACCCAGCTTGCGCAGTTGGGCCATCACTTCAACAGCGGCTTCAGTGTTGGTTTCCAGCTTGTCTGCGGCAACGCCGTGGTCGCGGAATGCGTTCAGGGTGGCATCCGGCACGGTGTTCACGGTTTCCGGGCCGATCAGCTCTTCCACATACATGGTGTCGCGGAAAGCGGCGTTCTTGGTACCGGTGGAAGCCCACAGCAGGCGTTGCGGGTGAGCGCCCTTGGCCTTCAGATCAGCAAAGCGGCTACCGTGGAACAACTTCTTGTAGTGCTGGTAGGCAACCTTCACGAAGGAGATCGCAACCTTGCCTTGCAGGGCCTTGGCTTCAGCGGAACCAATCTCTTCCAGCTTCTTGTCGATCAGGGTGTCAACGCGGGACAGGAACACGGACGCTACAGCGCGGATGTGATCAATCGGCTGACCAGCAGCAACACGCGCTTCCAGGCCACGCACGTAGGCGTTCAGCACGTCATCGACGTGAACCAGGTTGAACATCAGGGTGATGTTCACGTTGATGCCCGAAGCGATCAGTTCTTCAAACGCGATCACGCCAGCGGAAGTCGCCGGAACCTTGATCATGGCGTTCGGGCGGTTAATCGCTGCCCACAGACGCTTGGCGTTGTCGATAGTGCCTTGCGCGTTGTTGGCCAGATGCGGGGAAACTTCCAGGCTAACGTAGCCATCCAGACCCTTGGTGTCGCGGTACAGCGGGGCGGTCAGGTCGCAAGTGGCCTGGATATCCGGCACAACCAGTGCTTCGTAGCGTTGTTCTGCGGTCAGGTCTTGCTTTTTCAGTTCAGCCAGGTCGCCGGTGTAGAGCGGGTCGGAGCTGATGGACTTGTAGAAGATCGCCGGGTTGGATGTCACACCTGCGATGTCATCTTCTTGAATCAGACGAGCCAGTTCGCCAGACTTCAACAGACCACGGGACAGGTTATCCAGCCAGATACGTTGCCCGAAGGGCTTGATGGCAGCGATTCTACTCATTGCATTCACCTCAAATTCATACGTTGTCATAAAAGGGCGTGATCGCCAGACTCATCTGTCATTATCCGCCATGTATAGCGGTTTGACATGCAATCACCCAGAAGTTTTCGCCCCGTCGGCGCATCAGATAAGCCCGACGGACCGATAGTATATGGGGGTCCGCCCAGGAAATAAAACAGGTCGATCCGGGTTTTCCCGATAAAAGCGCGGTTTTGGCCGAAATTGGCGGGTGCTGAAGCGGTTTTTCCCTGCACCGTCGCCAATAATTCAGTGGTGGCTTAATCGGCCAGCAGGCGATGCGGTGGAAAACGCACCGAAAACTCGCTGCCCTCGCCCAGGCGGGACTTCACCGCCAACTGCGCCTGGTGACGCTGCAAAATATGTTTGACGATCGCCAGCCCCAGTCCGGTGCCGCCGGTCGAGCGGGAACGACCCCGGTCCACCCGATAAAAGCGCTCGGTCAGCCGCGGCACATGCTCTGGTGCCACGCCGATGCCCGTATCCTGGACGCTGAACACGGGTTGTTCGTCATCCACAATCCAGTTGATCGTAATGACGCCGCCTTGTGGGGTGTAGCGAATGGCGTTGGATACCAGGTTGCCAAACGCGGAATGCAATTCATCGTGATTGCCGATCAGGCGGGCAGGGGCGAGCGTGCCAATGCGCACCTCGTGGCGGCCTTGTGACAGGCCCACGGCTTCGTCATGCATCAATCGCATCAGTTGCGGCACGTCGACTTCTTCTTCCTTCATCTGTTGGCCATTCTCCAGACGGGAGAGTGTCAACAGATCGTCCACCAGGCGCTGCATGCGCTGGGTCTGGTCGTACATCAACTGCAACTGCTGCCGGCGTGTGGCTTCTTCCAGATCCGGAATATCGATCATGGTCTCAATGAAACCACCCACCACGGTCAAGGGCGTGCGCAATTCGTGCGAAACATTGGCGATAAAGTCGCGGTGCACGGTCTGTACGCGATCGAGCTGGGTGATATCGCGGGATAACAGCAGTTTGCGGGTGGTATCAAACGGCACCAGCTGGACAGACAAGACCTGCTCTTGCGGGCGCGTAGTGCGCAGCATCAGCGGGTGGGCAAAATCCTGCATGCGCAGGTATTCCCGCAGGCTGGGCTGGCGCACGATGTTGGTCACGATCTGCCAGATATCGGTCACGCGATCAATACCCAGGTGCTGGCTGGCCGCCTGATTGCACCATTCTACGCGGTCGTGTTCGTCCAGCATGATCACGCCATCAGGCAGCGCTTCGCCGGCGCTGGTAAAGCGCTCCAGCATGTGGGCAAGGCGGTCCTGGGTTTTACGCTGGCTGCGGACTTGTTCGTACAGACGATCGAACACGTCTTGCCACAGCAACATGCTGCCGGGCACGTTGTCGACGCGCGGGTTTTTCATCCAGCGCAACAGACGCGCCAGGTTGTAGAGGTGAAACGCAGTGGCAAGGCCAAGGATGCCGGCAGCCAGGGACAAGCCCCAAACCGGGCCGGCGGCGGCAGAAATAATCAGTGCGAACAGCAAAATGCAGACGTAGTAGACAGTCGAGCGCAGCCAAATCATCGAATAAATCCGGTAAAGCACAATGGGTTTAGAGGCGCGGACAACGTCGGGCTGGCTATATGCGCTAAGACTGGCTTGCGCGCCTTGGCCCTCGTAATGGTGTCGGTGACCCTCATGCGGTCGAGACTGGCACGATTTTATTACGATTTTTCCACCAGTCCTCACCGAACTGGTGGAAAAATTTGCGGGGCTTATTGGGCAGAGAGGCGATAACCGGTGCCACGCACCGTCTGGATCAGGCGATCGTAGCCGGAGATTTCCAGCGCCGAGCGCAGACGACGGATGTGTACATCGACCGTCCGTTCTTCCACAAACACATGATCACCCCAGACTTGATCGAGCAACTGTGCACGCGAATGCACGCGTTCCGGGTGGGTCATAAAGAAATGCAGCAGGCGGAACTCGGTCGGGCCCAGATCAATCGGGTCGCCATTGCCAGTGACGCGGTGCGTGGTCGGGTCAAGACGCAGGCCCTGGATTTCTACCAGATCATCGGTCACTTGCGGTGAACGGCGGCGCAGCACGGATTTGATCCGCGCTTGCAGTTCACGCGGACTGAAGGGCTTGGTGATGTAATCGTCCGCACCGGTATCAAGACCGATGATTTTGTCCTGTTCGTCTGAGCGGGCGGTCAGCATGATCAGCGGAATCTGGCGGGTACGCTCTTCACCGCGTAGCTTGCGGGCAAATTCAATACCCGTCATGCCCGGCAGCATCCAGTCCAGCAGGATCAGGTCGGGCAGCGCGTTGCGCACGATATGAGCGGCAGATTCAGCAGAATCTGCACGCATGACATGGTGGCCGGC
>JASLES010000460.1 GCA_030151005.1 Silvimonas sp. | reverse complement strand
GCTGCGCTGGCGCAAACCCGTCTGGATGGCATTGAAACCAATCTGGATTACTTGCGGCAGATTCTGGCCGACGCCACCTTTGCCAATGGCCGGCAGATCACGCGCTACCTTTCCAGTTTTGCCTACACCCCGCGCACGATTGATGTGTTTGAGGCCGGCGTACAAAGCAGCATCCAGGATTACCCCGGTCGCACCGGCTACTGGCATATCGGCGTACCGCCGTCCGGGCCCATGGATAGCCGCGCCATGCGCCTTGCCAACAAGTTGGTCGGCAACACGAATGACGCGGCAGCACTAGAACTGACCGTCACCGGGCCAACGCTGCGCTTTAACAGCGCCGCCACCATTGCACTCACCGGCGCCACCATGCGCGCCACGCTGAACGGCCAGCCGTTGCCGCTCTGGCAGGCTGTCTCTGTCAAAGCCGGCGACCAACTGCAGATTGGCGCCATTGAAGGCGGCGGCTGCCGCAGTTACCTGGCAGTGGCCGGGGGTTTTGATGTGCCCGATTATCTGGGTAGCAAATCCACCTTTACGCTGGGCCAGTTTGGCGGGCATGGCGGCCGCACCCTGCGTGCCGGCGATGTTCTGCATCTGGGTACGACGCATGGCCAGCCAGCCGTACTGCCGCAAGAGGCCGTTGCACCGTACCCGACCCACTGGGAAATCGCTGTCCTCTATGGCCCGCACGGTGCACCAGACTTCTTTACCGATGCAGACGTGGAGATGTTTTTCAGCACGGACTGGGAAGTCCACTACAACTCCAGCCGAACTGGCGTGCGTCTGGTTGGGCCCAAGCCGCAATGGGCGCGCACGGATGGTGGTGAAGCCGGGCTGCACCCGTCCAACATTCATGACAACGCTTATGCCATTGGCGCCATCGACTTCACCGGTGATATGCCGGTGATCCTTGGTCCGGATGGCCCCAGTCTGGGTGGCTTTGTCTGCCCCGCCGTGATTGTGCAGGCTGAACTCTGGAAAATGGGCCAATTGCGTCCGGGCAATACCGTGCGCTTCACGCGCGTGAGCCGGGCAACCGCCGCCAGCCTGGAAACTGCGCTGGAAGACGCGATCGACCAACTGGCCGTACCGGCTCATGTTACCCCCGCCGAACCAGAAGAAAGCCCCATTGTACTGACCTTGCCCGCAGTGGCAGACCGCCCGGCGTTGGTTTGCCGCCAGGCCGGCGACAAATACCTGCTACTGGAATACGGCCCACTCATGCTGGACCTGAACCTGCGGTTTAGGGTGCAGGCGCTGTACAACTGGTTTGAAAACGCACAACTCAAAGGCGTGATTGATCTGACACCGGGCATCCGCTCTTTGCAGATTCACTATGACAGCCGCACCTTACCGCTGGCCCAGCTGCTGCTGCAGGTCAAAACGGCAGAGGCCGCACTGCCGGCGATTGACGAAATGACCGTGCCGTCCCGCATCGTCCATCTGCCACTCAGTTGGGATGATCCGGCCACGCGTCTGGCCATTGAGAAATACATGCAATCGGTGCGCCCGGACGCACCGTGGTGCCCCAGCAATATTGAATTTATCCGCCGCATCAACGGGTTGGCGGACATCGAAGCCGTTAAACGTATCGTGTTTGATGCCAGCTATCTGGTGATGGGGCTGGGTGACGTTTATCTGGGCGCGCCGGTGGCCACGCCGCTAGACCCGCGACACCGGCTGGTTACCACCAAATACAACCCGGCACGCACCTGGACGCCAGAGAACGCCGTGGGTATTGGCGGCGCCTATATGTGCGTCTACGGCATGGAAGGGCCGGGCGGCTACCAGTTTGTCGGGCGCACCATCCAGATGTGGAATCGTCACAAGATCACGCGCGACTTCACGGCAGGCAAACCGTGGTTGCTGCAGTTTTTTGACCAGATCCGCTTTTACCCGGTGAGCGGGGAAGAACTACTGCAATTGCGGGAAGACTTTTTGCAGGGCCGCTTTGAACTCAAGATTGAACAGACCGAGTTCCGGCTGGCGGACTACAACCGCTTTCTGGCGCAAAACGCCGACAGCATCACAGCCTTCAAGACCACCCAGCAAGCCGCGTTTAATGCCGAACGCGCCCATTGGGAGGCCACCGGCGCCAACAACTACAGTCTGGATCAAGTTACTGGCGCAGAAGCGGCAGATGACACCGATCTGCCCGAGGGCGCACGCGGCGTACCCAGCCAGGTGGCGGGTAATGTGTGGCAGGTGCCGATCAAAGAGGGCGATCTGGTGGCGGCGGGCGACGTCATCATGATTGTGGAATCCATGAAAATGGAGATCAACATCACTGCGCCCGCAGCCGGCCGGGTACTCAAGGTGCTGTGCCAATCCGGCACGGCGGTGGCCGCCGGGCAGAACTTGCTGGTATTGCAGCCGGAAGAAACCGTGGCTGCGTGACCTCAGGCCGCGTCTGGCTGCTGGTCAGGCGCGGCGGCCATAAACGCGGGTAGGGACTGGCAATGCGCGTCAATGGTGGTGATGCGGGGGTAGGCGCTCAGCTCACAACCAAAGCGGCGTGCATTGAATACCTGCGGAATCAGACAGCAATCGGCCAGGGTGGGTGTCTCGCCAAAACAGAGCGGAGCCGGGGGCGACCGGGCCAATTGCGCTTCCACGGCTGTTAACCCGGTGTGTATCCAGTGTTGATACCACGCCTGTCTGGCCGCATCAGTCACCCCCAACTCAGCTTGCAGGTATTGCAATACCCGCAAATTGTTAATGGGGTGAATGTCGCAGGCCACAGCCAGTGCCAATGCCCGCACGCGGGCACGGTCTGCCGCTGCTGTCGGCAGCAAGGGCGGCAGCGGGGCAATTTCTTCCAGATACTCCATGATGGCCAAAGACTGCGTCAGCGTGACCTCACCATGCTGCAGCGCAGGCACCAATTCTTCCGGGTTGCGCGCCCGGTAGGTGGCACTGTGTTGCTCGCCACCATCTCGCAATAGATGGATGGGTGCCACGCGGTAAGGCAGCCCCTTCAGATTGAGCGCAATGCGCACGCGCCAGGCGGCTGAACTGCGAAAGTACGAATACAGTGTTAATTCGGCAGCCATGTTTACCACGCCAAAGCAGGCAGAACCACGCCACTGCAAGCACCAAAACCAATGCTCACCACGCCCGGTGCCTGACACCGGCCACTCAAAATGACCTCGTCGCC
>JASLES010000037.1 GCA_030151005.1 Silvimonas sp. | reverse complement strand
GGCTTTGACGACAAAGCTGGTGTGACGCAGCGCATCGTCCTTGTCACGCAAAACGGCAGATTTCACGCCCTTGCCACGCAGATCGGCCAGGCGACGTTCGCCCGCTTCATGCGTGGAGTACACCCCAAGCGAGATGGCGTTCTGCCATTTGCTGCCATTGTTGACCACAAAGTAATCATCAATTTGCAACTCGGCTAGTTGTTCGGCCTTGCGTTTGGCCGCATCCAGATCCGGCTGCGGCGGGATATACACCCACACCTTGGCATTGGCACCCAGATTTTGTTCGTTGGCCTGGATTTTCAGCGCTTTGAGGCGGGCACGTGCAATATCTGCCTGATCGCCAGTCAGCCCTGTCCAGCGCAGACAGACTTGCGGCCCGTTGGTGGCGGTCTGTGTTACTGGTGCCGGGCTGGGCGTTGCGGTCTTGACGGGCGTTGGCGTGGCCTGCGGAGCGGGGGATGGCGCAGGCGTTGCGCTGGCGCTCTCCGATGCCGCGGAGGCACTGGCGGCCGGCTGGCTGGCAAAGCCGGCATTCCCGGTGACGATATGCACCTTGTCGGCGTTCACCTCATGCAAAGGCAAGATGGGCGGCAGCGCATTGGGGAAAAACTTGTCCAGCGCAAAAAAAGCAATATTGGCGACCAGGAGAAGGGCCAGAATCCATTTCATTCGTCAGCTTCCGTGCGGGTTGGGGCGTTGCTGAATGCCAGCGCGGCAAGGCCATGCAGGACGAGGTTCTCGACCCGCTGATGCGGAATTTTCAGATACGCGGACAAACGTGGCGCATCGCCCCCAGTCAGCAAGAGGCGCGGTTCTTCTGCGCGCCCCGTCAGTCGTTCAAACATGGCTTCGATGCTGCCGGTGAGGGCGCTTAGACAGCCGGTTTCGATGGCGTCTTCGGTCGAGGTCGGGTAGTCATGGACACGTCCGTCGGCCAGCGGCAGGCGGGCGGTACCCTGAAACAAGGATTGTTTCATCAGGCGATAGCCTGGCTGAATGCTGCCACCCAGGTAAACGCCGTCTTCCGTCAGTGCCTCTACCGTCAGCGCTGTACCCGCGTTGGCCACAACCAGCGCTTCATCCGGAAACAGGCTGCGCGCACCCAGTACTGAGGCCCAGCGATCCGGCCCTTGCTGTTCCAGCACGCGATAGCGGTTTTCTACGCCCAGCGCTTCACGCGTGACCGTTAGCCACTCAATCTGGACACCCCACAAGTCAAATACGGCGCGGGTCAGAAAATCGCGGATATGCGGCTGCCCGACACTACATGCCAGCACGCGTTGCGGGCGGGGCAGGGCATAGAATTGATTGTGCCAGGCCGCATCGTCGGCGGCGTCAACTTCGGTAACGTCGCCCCAGTCGGCGCGCGTGTGGGCGTGCGCCCATTTCAGGCGGGTATTGCCCAGATCAAGCAACAGGATCATGGTTCAGTTGCCTGCAAGGCGCAGGCTCACATCGCCCGCGTGAATCAAGGTTTCAACGCCAGTGGCATCGGCCAGACGCAAAGCGCCGTCGGGGGTTACCCCGGCGGCAATGCCGGCTTGATGCTGGCCATCCGGCCGGCTTAGCGTTACGGGCAAGCCTTGCCAGGCATGGCGGCGCTCCCAGTCTGCTTGAAAATCGCCAAAGCCGTTGCGGGCAAAGCGCTCCAGCCCGTGTTCCAGTTTTTCCAGCAGGCGCGCCAGCAAGTCGTTGCGCGACACATTCAGACCGTGCGCATTCAGGCCGGTGACGATTTTGTCTACATCCACCGCTGGCGGCAGCATGTTCAGACCAATGCCAATGACCGCCCATGCCGGGCCCAGCGCATCGCCAGTCAGTTCAATCAGAATGCCACCGACCTTGGCATCCCCAATCAAGAGGTCATTCGGCCATTTGAGCGCAATTTGCTCGACACCGCACTGTGCAAGGGTTTCCGCCACGATGCTGCCAATGGCCAGCGGCAAACCGGCCAGCGTGGTGGCGCCGCCCGGAAAAGACCAGGCCAGCGAGAACATCAACGTACCACCCACCCGACCTTGCCAGCGACGACCCATTCGGCCCCGGCCTTGTTCCTGCCACTCTGCAGCCAGTGCCAAGCCATGCGCCGGTGCGGCCAGGAGTTGCCGGTTGGTAGAGTCTGTCCGGTCTGCCACATCCACATGCAATACACCGTGGCGTGGCAGCAGACGCTGGATTTCTCGGGCATCCAGCCAGTCAATGGGTTCAGAGAGCCGATAGCCCACGCCGTGCTTGCGTTCCAGCGTGACGCCATAGTTTTCTGCCATGGCCAGCGCAGTAGATACACTGGCACGAGACAAATCCAGCTCCTGGGCAATCAATGCGCCAGAAACAAAGTTTTCGGCATTCAGGTGCCGCAAACAGGCAAGGGTATGGTTCATGGCGCAGATTTTAGCTCAGCCGCCGCACAAAGTGCGGGTGCGCCGTGGATGGCGTGGCGGGCGGTGTTGTTTCCTTGCCGGGTGGCGAGGCGAAAAAAAAGCCGGCTTGCGCCGGCGGGTCAGACTTTGTAGATCAAGGCGCTTCTGTGAACGTCTCGACCACGTGGTTCTGGTTGGTATAAATACAGATGTCTCCGGCGATCTCCAGCGCTTTTTTCACGATGACGGCCGGGGGCAGATCGGTGTGTTCCAGCAACGCGCGCGCCGCAGCCTGGGCATATGCACCGCCAGAACCAATCGCCGCAATGCCTTGCTCAGGCTCGAGCACGTCGCCGTTGCCGGTAATCACCAGGGTGGCGGTCGGGTCCGCCACGATCAGCATGGCTTCCAGCCGGCGCAACATGCGATCGGTACGCCAGTCTTTGGCCAGCTCGACGGCGGCACGGGTCAGGTTGCCCTGATGTTTTTCCAGCTTGGATTCAAAGCGCTCAAACAGCGTAAAGGCGTCTGCTGTGCCACCCGCAAAGCCAACAATGACCTTGTCGTTGTACAGCTTGCGTACCTTGCGCGCAGTGCCTTTGATCACGACATTACCCAGTGTGACCTGGCCGTCGCCACCGACTGCGACATCGCTGCCACGGCGGACCGAGACGATGGTTGTTCCGTCAAATTGCTCCATGAATTTTTCCTGCAATCAAAGGGGTTGAAGAGCAAGTGGGGACGTTTGCAGATCTGTTCAAGCGTGACAAAGCAACAAGCCCGGCGCGGAGCCGGGCTTGGGGGCAGCGAACATACAACCGGTCGCGTCAGTTGCCGCCAATCTCCACGAGGTCACCAATCCCCATCAGGCGCAGCATGCCGGCGACCAGCGCGTTGGCAGCGGCGATACGCACTACCACGCCTTTTTGTACCAGCTCCATCGCCAGGTTGAGCAACTGGCCGGCTGTTTCAAAATCCACGCGGGTCACATCCCGGAAATCGAGCACCGGTTTGGTTTGCTGACTGGCAAAGTCGCGGATGCTTTGCATTTGCGTGGCCGCGCCTTGCAATAGGGCACCTGACAGCACCAGCCGGTCTGGTGATTGGGCGGATGGCGTTGGCGTTGCGGCTTGCGGTGTTTTGGCTGCGGCAGTTTTGGGGGCCGGCGCGGTAAATACGGCAGAACCATCCCACGATGGTGGTGACACCTCGTAGGTTACGGCGTAATCAATGGCCAGATTCTCAAACGCATCCTGGTTGCCGGTGGCTTGGGTGGTTTCCAGCAGCAGTAGCCAGTATGGCGCTTCAGAGGGTGCGGTACGGCCCGGTTCGATCTTGGCGCTCAAGAGCTTGATCATGTTGTCCGCACCGACAATCTGCACCACGCTGCCAACCTTGCGCACGCTTTGCCAGCCAAACAGTAGTTCGGCTGCGGCCATGCTGTCGATGGCGGTGACTTTGGCCATATCCAGTTTGACCGGCGTGCCGGATTTACACGTTTTGACCAGACGATCGACTTCTTTGGAGGTGTTCTCACCATTCATCTGCGCTGGCAGCGCGATGTACCCGGCGGATGCGGCAGCGGGCGCGCTGCTTGCCGCTGCGACCGGGCCGCCTTCACGCCACAACGGCGGGGTGGATTCAAACTCCACCACGTACAACAAGGCCAGCTCATCGAAGTCTGCACGCTTGTTCAGTTGCTGGTACAGCTCAAACAACATCGCCCAGGTTTCGATACGGCGCTGACCTGTGATCGCTTGCAAAGTACCGCGCAGACTGGTGGCCGCGGCAGCGGTCTGGCCATTGGCGTACAGCACAACTGCTTCTTCCTCGGCCTCATTCAGATGCGCGCCGCTGCTGTCCTCAACCTCAATGGTTAATTCCTGCAGGTTGTAGCTGGACGACTCCGGGGCAGCAGGGGCGGGCGCAGCTGCCTTGGCGGCTGGAGCGGGTGCGGCGGCTGGCGTAGCGGGCGCCGGACGAGTGTTGCCACCGGCAACAGGTGCCGGAGCGGGTGCTCGTGGAGACGTGACCGGGCCGCCAGGTTGCGTCTCCGGTTTGCCGTCGCCATCTTTTTTCTTGAAAAACGAAAAAACCACGTTGATTAATCCGGGTCTGAATTCAAAAGTCTCTCGGGCAGGGTTAACGCCCGATCAAGTGAAATGCGCCATGGCATTGACATCGTGTCATCGCCATAATGGCCGTCCGGCAGTGACATTTGCCAAAGCGGCCTGGTTCACTTCGTTTTCCGGGCAGTTTGTAAAATGCCCGAGTCATATCATGATGATTTTAAGCGGTAAGGTGGGCCGGCGGGAAGCCTGCTTACATGCGCAAGCAGCCAGAATGCCGGTTTGGTTTGTATCAGCGGCATACATTGTGTGATTCGCCCGCGACATTGTCCCCCGTTTACCGTCTGGCTCCGGCGTAAGAATACGCCTATACCTATTGCATGTACGGCGCATCGCACAGATTGGATGCCCGTTTTGTCACCATAGTCTGATTTTTGGTCTGACCCTCTACGGAATTACCTGCATGCCTGCCCTGCCAGCAAGAATCGCCACATTTGTGCAAACGCCAGGCCGCATTGTGCGCTGGCTGACGGGTCTGGTGGTGCTGCTGGTGGCGATTTCTATCCTGGGTTTCTTGTTGCTGCCCTGGCTGGCCCGCCCGCAACTGGAAAAAGCCCTGACGACGGCATTGCAACGCCCCACCACCGTGGCGGGAATGGCCTTCAATCCGTTCACTCTGGAGTTGCGCCTGGATGGCATTGATGTGCGTGAACACAACAAAACAGTGTTGTCGGCCGCGCACATTACCGCAAACCTGGATTGGGCCTCTGTCTGGCGCCGTGGTCCGGTGTTATCAAAGCTGACGCTTGATACCCCATATGTCTGGGTGCAGCGCTCAGGCGCCCAGACTTACAACTGGTCTGATCTGCTCAAGCCTTCCGCGCAACCCAAGCCCAAAACGGACGAAGGGCTGCCTCGCTTTGCACTCTATAACATTCGTCTGCACAACGGGCGGATTGATTTTGATGACCGTGTCGTCAACAAGCAAAGTGCGATTACGGCGATTGATCTGGGGATTCCGTTTATCTCCAGTTTGCCGGTATTTGTGGAAACCGAAGTCGAACCCCGGCTGGCGTTCAAGCTGGATGGCTCGCCTTTTGAAATCCACGGCAAAACCACGCCGTTTGAAAACACGCGGCAGACTTCGGTGGACCTCAAGGTTGATGGGCTGGATATTCCGTCTTACCTGAAATATGTGCCGGTGGAACTGGGTCTGCGCTTGCCGGCCGCCAAGTTTGATAGCCAGTTGCAACTGGTATTCCGGCAAGAGCACAACACGCCGCAATTGCGCCTGACGGGGTCTGCCCAACTGCGCGATGTCGATTTGACCGATGCGGCAGGCAAGCCCCTGCTGGTTTTGCCCAAAATGCGCACGGTACTGGCAGATGTGCGCCCGCTGGCTGGCGTGTATCACCTGCAAAGTATAGAAACAGACGGTTTGCATCTGACGGTTGCGCATGCTGCAGATGGCTCGCTCAACTGGGTGCGGGCGTTGCAAAAAAGCAGTGATGCCCCGGCGAAAGCCAGGCCGGCCAGTAGTGTGGCATCTGCCGCTGGCGCCGAGCCCGCCGAGGCCGGCAGTCAGCCTGATCTGGCCATTGCCAGCGTGTCGCTGCGTAAATCCCGGGTGGACTGGGCCGACGAAACTGTCAAACCAGCGTTCAGCACATCGCTCGATCCACTGGACCTGACGCTGCAGCATGTCACGCTGGCGGGCAAGAACCCGGCAACCATCCAGTTGACGGCCGCTACCGCCGCCGGCGAGAAAATCAGCCAGCAAGGCACGCTGACCCTGCAGCCGCTGTCTGTTCAGAGCGATATCAACGTCACCGGCCTGGCGCTTGCGCGCTATCAACCCTATGTAGGGACGTTTCTGAATGCCACGGTGACCGACGGCACGCTGGACTGGCATGGCACCGTGCATGTGGGGCCAGATGGGCTGCCGCAGATATCGGGCATGGATACCGCCGTCAATAACCTCAAGCTCAATTTGCCGGATGTCAAAGATGGCAATCTGCAATGGGGCAAATTCTCGCTAACCGGTGCTGCGCTTGATCTGGCTTCGCAGCGTTATCATCTGGGGCAGGTAGCGCTGACTGACCCGGTCTGGAACGCCGCCCGCGGCAACGATGGCCAGATTGACTGGACGCGCATCGTCAAACCCCAGCCCGCCGGCAATGCGCATAGCAGTAGCACGTCTGCCAGTGCCGGCAAACCGCCCCGGATTACCGCCAGCGGCGTTGCGGTAAACAACTTCAGTTCGCGCTTTCTGGATCACCAGTTGCCCAAGCTGCCGCCGGTCACGCTTAAAAGCCTGACGCTGCAAACCGGGCCGATTGATTACCCCTCCGCCACGCCGACCGACATCAAACTGCAGGCGCTGGGGGGCCACGGCGGCAAGTACGAGGTGTCCGGCT
>JASLES010000250.1 GCA_030151005.1 Silvimonas sp. | reverse complement strand
CGTGCTGTACATCTCCTTTTGCACGTTCTCAAACAGCATGTCTTTGCTGCGCTGGCTGAACTCGCCGCCCAGATCGTCTTCCCAGTTCGGGCCCCAATGGATTTTCTCCATCTTCTTGCCGGTGATCACCGAGATCGGCCGGGCCGTGGGCGGTGTTTGCGATTCTTTGGCGTTCTGCAGGTGCTCGTAATCGTAGGTAAACGGCTCGTAGTAGTCGTCAATTTCCGGCAGATTGGGGTTGGCGAACATCTGCGCCAGAATGCGCAGCTTGCCGCCCTGACGTGGTTCGATCTTGCCACTGGGCAAACGCTTCCAGCCGCCATTCCATTTCTTCTGGTTTTCCCATTCTTTGGGGTAACCGACACCGGGTTTGGTTTCCACATTGTTGAACCAGGCGTATTCCACACCATCACGGCTGGTCCAGACGTTTTTACAAGTCACTGAACAGGTATGGCAGCCAATGCACTTGTCCAGATTGAGCACCATGGCTACTTGGGCACGGATTTTCATTTGTTGTACTCCAATAAATTTATTTGAAGGGTGGATGATGGTTTCTGGCTAGAAGGGCAAGGCGCACAAAGCGGAGTTGACGTTAAGTCAATGAGCATTTGTGCGGCCGCCAGCCCGACGCCGCCAGAAGCCGTCAGGCGCCCTTCAAATCGCCCTCAAGCCAATCCACCTTCTTCATCTTGCGCAGAATCACAAACTCGTCGCGGTTGGCGCCGACGGTGCCGTAGTAGTTAAAGCCGTAGGCTTGCTGGGCGTAGCCGCCGATCATGTGGGTCGGTTTGGTCACGGTACGGGTCACGCTGTTGTGAATACCGCCGCGCTTGCCGCTGGTTTCCGCGCCCGGCACGTTCACAATCTTTTCCTGGGCGTGGTACATCAGCGTCATGCCGTCCGGCACACGCTGGCTGACCACCGCACGGGCAGTCAGCGTGCCGTTGCTGTTGAAGACTTCAATCCAGTCGTTGTCGACAATGCCGGCGCGCTTGGCATCCGCTTCAGAAATCCACACGTGCGGGCCACCGCGGCTGAGCGTCAGCATGCGCAGGTTGTCCGAATAGGTGGAGTGAATGCCCCACTTCTGGTGCGGTGTGATGAAGTTGAGCACGATCTCTTTCTCGCCATTGGGCGATTTGCCCAGCATGGGCGCGACCGTTTTCAGATCGACTGGCGGCTTGTACACGGCAAAGCCCTCACCAAAATCCAGCATCCAGCGGTGATCCTGGTAGAACTGCTGGCGGCCAGTCAGGGTGCGCCATGGGATCAGCTCATGCACGTTGGTGTAGCCAGCGTTGTAGCTGACTTCTTCGCTCTCGATACCAGACCAGGTGGGCGAACTGATGATCTTGCGCGGTTGGGCCTGGACATCACGGAAGCGGATTTTTTCGTGCTCGCGGCCCGCGGCCAGATGGGTGTGATCACGGCCCGTTACCTCAGACAACGCCTGCCAGGATTTCACCGCCACGTGACCGTTGGTTTCCGGTGCCAGCGTCAGGATCATCTCTGCCGCATCAATAGCGGTTTCCAGCTTCGGTTGCCCGTTGGCCGCGACGCCGTTCAGTGCGGCCAGTTCGTCGATTTCGTGGCCGGTTTTCCAGAAAATACCCTTGCCGCCGTTATTCACGTTTTTAAGCAGCGGGCCGATGGTGGTGAATTTCTCGTAAATACGGGTGTAGTCACGTTCCACCACAGTCATGTTTGGCGCGGTTTTACCCGGAATCAGATCACACTCGCCGTATTTCCAGTCTTTGGGCTCAAACGGCTGGCCCAGTTCGGCCGGGCTGTCATGCATCAGCGGGGTCAGGACCAGGTCTTTTTGCACGCCCAGGTATGGGCCGGCGATCTCGGTGAATTTTTTGGCAATGGCTTTGTAGATTTCCCAGTCCGTCTTCGATTGCCACAGCGGTTGCACGGCTTCACTCAGCGGGTGAATGAACGGGTGCATGTCAGACGTGTTCAAGTCGTCCTTCTCGTACCAGGTGGCGGTCGGCAACACGATGTCGCCATACAGACAGGTGGTCGACATGCGGAAATCCAGCACGGTCAACAGATCCAGCTTGCCTTCCGCCGCCGGACGGACTTTCACATCGGTCGGTTTGATGCCGGTGGATTCATCATCAAACACGGCGTTCTGGGTGCCCAGCAGATACTTGAGGAAGTACTCGTGACCCTTGCCGGAGGAGCCCAGCAGGTTGGAGCGCCATACAAACAGATTACGCGGGAAGTTCTTCGGGTTATCCGGGTCTTCACAACTCATGTTGAGCGTACCGGCCTTCAACCCTTCAACCGCAAACTGCACGGGATCAACGCCGGCGGCATTTGCCTGACGGGTGATTTCCAGCGGATTGGTTTCCAGTTGTGGGGCTGACGGCAGCCAGCCCATGCGCTCGGCTTTGGCGTTGAAGTCGATCAGCGCCATGTGGTCGTACTGGCCGGCTTTGGCTTTGGGCCCAAGGATTTCGGTTACACCGAGTTTTTCATGGCGCCACTGGCTGGTGTGGGCGTAGAAAAAGCTGGTGCCGTTCATCTGGCGCACCGGGCGATTCCAGTCCAGACCAAATGCCAGCGGTGTCCAGCCCGGCTGCGGGCGCAGTTTTTCCTGACCCACATAATGGGCCCAGCCGCCGCCGCTTTGACCCACACAGCCGCACATCATCAACAGGTTGATGATGCCGCGATAGGTCATGTCGTTGTTGAACCAGTGGTTCAGTGCGGCACCAACCACCACCATGCTCTTGCCATGGGTGTCGTGGGCGTTCTGGCCAAATTCGCGGCCAACGGTGATGACGTCCGCAGCTTTCACGCCGGTGTGGCGTTCTTGCCATTTCGGGGTGTAGGCAATGTCATCGTCGTAGGAGGTCGCGACATTGCCGCCACCATGACCGTTATCCACGCCGTAGTTGGCCAGCATCAGGTCATACACGGTGGCGACCAGCGCGGTGCTGCCATCTTTCAGGGCAACGCGGCGGGCCGGTACATTGCGGAACAGCAGGTCGTCCTTGTCACCGCCAAAGTAATCAAAACCCACGCTGACAATGTCATCGGCCTTGCCTTTCAGGCTCAGCAGTGGATCAACCGGGCTGCCATCGGCCAGATTTTTCAGTTCCAGGTTCCACTTGCCTTTCTTCGCGCCTTCTTCATGCCAGCGCGAGCCGATCGTGCCATTGGGGACGGCCAGTGCGCCGGTGGTTTCATCGATCAGCACCGTTTTCCAGTCGGGGTTTTTCTCTTCACCCAGATCACCCGGCAGCATGGAGGCGCGCAGGAAGTAATCCGGCACCAGGCCTTCGCCCTGTTCCCGCAGCGTCACCAGCATGGGGAAATCGGTGTACTGCTTGCCGTAATCACGGAAATAGTCAGATTTGCCGTTCTTGTGGAACTCGTTGAGTACGACATGACCCATTGCAAGTGCCAGTGCAGCATCGGTGCCTTGCTTGGGCGCAAGCCAGATATCACCAAATTTGGCCATTTCGCCAAAGTCACTGGAGACCGCTACGGTCTTGGTGCCCTTGTAGCGAACTTCGGTATAGAAGTGGGCATCCGGCGTACGGGTCATGGGGATATTGGAACCCCAGACCATCAGGTAGGTGGAGTTGTACCAGTCGGCTGACTCTGGTACGTCGGTCTGTTCACCCCAGACTTGCGGGCTGGCCGGCGGCAAATCGCAGTACCAGTCATAGAAGCTCAGTGGCACACCACCAATCAGGCCCAGATAACGGGCGCCCGCGGCATAGCTCACCATACTCATGGCCGGAATCGGGCTGAACCCGATCACGCGATCCGGACCGTATTCCTTGACGGTGTAGGCATTGGCGGCGGCGATCATTTCCGTCACTTCGTCCCAGTTACTGCGCACAAAGCCGCCCTGCCCACGCACCTGCTTGTAACTGTCAGACTTGGCTTTGTCAGAGACGATGGAATGCCAGGCTTCGATGGGGGCCAGGGTTTTGCGGGCTTCGCGCCACAGGCTGGCAAGGCGGCCACGCAGCATCGGGTATTTCACGCGCTGGGCGGAATACACATACCAGGAATAAGACGCACCACGCGGACAACCGCGCGGTTCGTGATTGGGCAGATCAGGCCGGGTGCGTGGGTAATCGGTTTGTTGCAACTCCCAGGTAATCAGCCCGTTCTTGACGAACACCCGCCAGGAACAGGAGCCGGTGCAGTTCACACCATGGGTAGAGCGCACGACCTTGTCGTGTGTCCAGCGGTTGCGGTAACCGTCTTCCCACTTGCGATCTTCATTGACCACTGCACCGTGGCCATTGGAGAAAGTGTCGCGGGTACGGGAGAAGAATTTCAAGCGGTCGATCAGGTGACTCATGCGAACCCCGTTTTTATCTGGTGATGGGCGCGGTAAACGGATCGCGCCAATTGCAACCAATGCTATGCCTCGGGGAAAAAGGTCGATATTCGTCAGTGGGCGGGCCTGGCATGGCAAGAATGGCTAGCCCGACTAGTTCTTTTGGCCAGGTACGTGACAACGGACATGCGCCCAGGCGTGCCACTGACAGCACGAGCACAACAAAGCAGCTATGGTTCAGGGCACGCTGGCGTATTTGCCGGTTCACCCTGACAACGGGTTTAGCTCATGGCCACTCAATGGCGTTGGTGCATTCTGCTGATCATGTTGGTGCTGGCCGGTTGTGCCACGCGTGCGCCGCTGACCGAGTTCAATCGTCCCGCCAGTCACGCCATGGTGGCGGATACCCAGGGGCCGCTAGGCCAGAGCGTGCTTGCCGCCAGCACAGCGCATGCGGATCAATCCGGTTTTTATTTGCTGGTACATGGCCAGGAAGCGTTTGAGGCACGGCTGGCCTTGATCCAGCAGGCACGTACCTCGCTTGATCTGCAGTACTACACCGCAATGCAAGACCACACCGGTACGGTGATCCTGAATGCGCTCGCCGCCGCCGCGCGCCGGGGCGTGCGCGTGCGCTTGCTGCTGGATGACCTCAACCTGGATAAGCCTGACGGCATGCTGGCCATCATGGCGGTTCAACCCAATTTTGAAGTGCGAGTCTTCAACCCGCTCACGACCGGTGGCCGGTCTGTGTTTGCCCGCGCCGGCGCCATGATTGCCGATTACGATCATCTGGAACGGCGTATGCACAATAAATCATTGATTGCCGACGGCGTGTTGGCGATTGTGGGCGGCCGCAATCTGGCTGATCAGTATTTTGATGCCCGGCCGGATATGAATTTCCGCGATCTGGATGTGCTGGCCGCAGGCCTGTTGCCCGGCAAACTGGAAACCTCGTTTGATCACTACTGGAACAGCCAGGAAAGCTATCCGCTCCCCGCGCTGGAATCCCGCCCGCCTAGCCAGGAAGCAATTACTGGTTGGCAAAACGCCAGCAAAGCGCCGCCACCACCGATCGACCAGAAAGAACCGGCGCAAATACCGGTCCCGGATGCCGCCAGTGCCAATGCGTTTTTGAGCAAAGCCACTCACAACCTGATCTGGGCGCAGGCCTGGCTGGCGGCCGATAACCCGGACAAGGTTGATGCCAATGCCAATCCGGATGCCCAGACCGACAGCAAGCCCGGGCAAGGCTTGTTACTGGCGGCGCGGCATGCGCAGCATGAGTTCATCATCATGTCGGCGTATTTTGTGCCGCGGGATGGTGGCACGCAGTTTCTGGGGCTGATGGAACAACGCGGTGTGGCAGTCAAGGTGCTCACCAACTCATTGGCTTCAACCGACGTGGCGGCGGTACATTCAGCCTGGCGCAAATACCGCAAAGCACTGCTTGCCAGCGGCGTAGAAGTCCATGAATTCCGGCCGGTGGCCGGAGTGCATGGCGCGGCGCTCTCCACCGGCTCGTCACGCGCCAGTCTGCATACCAAAGCCTTTGTGGTGGATCGGCAGATTTTGATGATTGGCTCGTTCAACCTGGATCCGCGCTCGGTCAACCTCAATACCGAACAGGCCGTACTGATCAAGAGCCCGGAACTGGCAGAACAGGTTGCTCACCTGTATGACCAGGCGGCCACGCCCAAGTACAGTTACAAGCTGGAACTTGCCCCACCCCGCAGGCCGGACGACACCCCCCAAAGCCGGCAGTTGCGCTGGATAGGCCAGGAAGATGGCAAGGATGAAACCTGGACCAGCGATCCAGACGCCGGGCTGTGGCGCCGCACGCTCAGCGGCGTGGTCAGTTTGTTTCCGGCAGATGACGAACTCTGACCAACCGGTTTAACTTTCGAGCGGCTTTTGCTGCCGGCGATATTCATTGCGCTTCATGCTCATATATTCATCCTGCTCCATCTCATGCAACTGGCGCGGATAGCGCTCGGTGGCCGTAAACCAGTTACGCATGCGCGCTTCCGGTTGTGGCGCAGACAGCCAGGACTCAATCGCCAGGTAATAGCGGATGGTATTGCGCTCCACCAAGCCGCGCACACCCCCCACGGGCTGACCATCCACCGTGGTAAAGCCTACCTTGTCACTGCCCAGCGTGTTCAGATAGGTCTGCAGCGCCAGTTTGGCAGTCAGGCCATAGCCATACGAATAAGACAGATGCACAAAGGTGTGCCCGGCATCCAGCGGCGCAGACTCCAGACTGATACGGTAATCATGGGTACTGAGCGGGCCATTGGGGGCCACCAGCGTCACGTGTGAATACGCCTCGTCATCCGGGTCGGCATGCCAGGCAAAATCAAGTTCATGCGCGTCTGAAAGTGGCTGGTCAAATTTGCGCCCCACAAACACCACCAGTTGATCTGGCCTGGCGCCCTTGTGGCAGTACTTGATATTCAGATGCAGGATCAGAATGTCGCACCAGTTACCCGCGTCGTTCACACCGGCCTTGAACTCCCCAAACGGGTGATCGACCACGGCGTAGATTTCCCCCGTCAGCGTCTTGTCGGTATGGGTAGATTCAAGCACCATTGGCCGGCCAAATTGATTGTGTTCCAGACGCGGCGCAAGGGTCTGGTAGCTGGTCAGCAGTGCTTGCCCGGGTGTCTGGGCCGCAGCGACTGCGGCCAGCAGCAGCAAAATCGCCAGTAGCCAGATTTTTCTGGCGGGTTGATGAGGTTTGCGCATGATTGCCCTCCCTGGATGTGCAACACGTCAACGCCCTGACCGTCGGTCTAGTGTGTGCCATTTGATCTTGCCACGACACGCCGCCCGGCTGAATCCGGCCTCCCCCAAATGGCAGTCGGGGTTTGTCCGACACACAAATGAGAGCGCCCTTGGCATTGCCGGGGCCCCCGGTGCGGTTAAATGGCAGCGCCTGAGCCGATTACGGGTATTAACGTCAACATGCCCCGGCTTGAATATTCATTTGCAAGGGAGAACACCATGACGACTCTGGCTGATCTGACAACCCAGGACTATGAAATCCTGCGCGAAGCCGCTGCGGGCAAATCCATCAATCTGGATTTCCAGCAGGTGCGCAATCTGCTTGATGTAGAACCACCGCTGATCGAGGCCAAGCCTATTTACGGCTTTCAGATCACCAAGGCCGGTGAAGACGTGGTGCAACACCGCCTGTAAACGCAACGCACCCAACAAAAAAGCGCCCACACGGGCGCTTTTTTGTTGGGTCAAACCATCCATCAGCACGGCATGGCTGCAGACTTGCGGGCGTAACGCCACAGCGTAAGCAGCAAGCAACTGACGTAGAACACCAGCAACACATACAACGCCGTCTCTGCTGCACCCGTGGTTTTCATGGAAAAACCAAACAATTGCGGGATCAGGAAACCACCATAAGCACCAATCGCGCTGATAAACCCGCCAGCAGCAGCAGATTCACGCGTGCCATTGTGTTCGGCTTGCTGCGCAGACTGGCCCTTTTGTCTGGCTTCACGCTGGGCCGTGGTCACGAAAATCGTCGGGATCATGCGGTAGGTTGAGCCGTTACCAATCCCGGCCAGCACAAACAGGAACTGGAAGGAGATAAAGAACCCCCAGAAGTTACCGGCAGAACCGGCATCTGGCAGGAAGGCCAACACTGCGATCACCGCCAGGATCATGCCGGCGAAGATACCGGCGGTCACACGGGCACCACCCACTTTGTCAGACACCCAGCCCCCCATCGGGCGCACCAGCGCACCAATCAACGGGCCAATGAACACAAAGCTGGTGACATCAATGCTGGGGAACTGCGTTTTGGACAGCAACGCAAAACCGGAAGAGAAACCGATAAAGCTGCCAAACGTGCCCAGATACAGCCAGCACATCAACCAGTTGTCTTTACGACGGAAAATCACGGCTTGTTCAGAGAATGACGCCTTGGCGCTGGACAAGTCATTCATGCCAAACCAGGCGGCCACGCTGGACGCAATAATGAACGGCACCCAGATAAACGCCGCGTTCTGCAGCCAGATCTGATGTTCGATCCCGTCTTTGATGTAGGTCTGAGCATCGCCCCCAAACGCGGCAAACATGCCCCCGGTAATGACCAGCGGCATGACAAATTGCGCCACGGAAACACCCAGATTACCCAGACCGGCATTCATCCCGTTGGCGTAGCCTTTCTGGCTCTTGGGGAAAAAATACGCAATATTGGCCATGGAGCTGGCAAAGTTGCCGCTGCCCAGACCGGTCAGGAGCGCAATCACCAGCATCACCGAAAATGGCGTGGTGGGGTCTTGCACTGCCATCCCCAGCCAGATTGCCGGAATCAACAGCGACGCGGTAGAAATGGTGGTCCATTTACGCCCGCCCAGAATGGACGGCATAAAACTGTAGAAAATCCGCAGCGTTGCGCCCGAAAGCATGGGCAGCGCGGTCAGTAAAAACAGTTGGTCTTTGCTGTACTGAAAGCCAATCAACGGCATTTTCAGCACCACGATGCTCCACATGATGGAGACCGAAAAAGCAAGCAGCAGACAGGGAATGGAGATCCACAGATTGCGCTTGGCAATCTGTTCCCCGGTTTGTTGCCAGAAGGCCTGATTTTCAGGCTCCCAGCGGGATATGACAGCAGACGATGACATGATGACTGGCCTGTGACGATGGAATATTGGATAGACACCGCCAAGGGTACGACTGGCAAGCCAGATGCATAACTGGCCACAAGCACGTCATGAACACTGCATAAGAACCAGGCGGACTAGTCCAAACGGACTAGCCGCCATCAACTTGCCCACGGCAAAAAGTCCGGCAGTATCGCGGATCGTGGTTTAATACCGGGTTTGGCATGGCCAGGCCATGCGACAGGCACAGGGGCAACATGGATAAAAGAGCGTTTCTGGCTGCAAGCGCAGCGCTGGTCGCAGGTGCGGCAACGCCGGCCCTTGCCCGCAAAAAAGAAAAACCGGCCCCCGCGCCGGAGCCGGCCGCCCCTGCCCCGGTGTTGCTGACAGTCTCTGGCGCCATTACCCGCAGTAACCGCGGCCCGCTTGACCCGGTGTTTGATCAACTGTTGAAAAAACAGAATGTGCATTTCAACTCGGCCTGGGCACTCACCTACGCGGATCTTTTGAAAATGCCGCTGGTGGAAATCACCGCCACCCTGGAATACGACGGTAAACCACACGTGCTCAAGGGCCCTTATCTGGCCCAGTTGCTGGCGACCGCTGGCGCACCCACGCGTGATGGCACCAAGGTGCTGCTGCGGGCGCTTGATGGTTACGCCGCCGGGGTTTCGCTGGGGGATATCCGTAAATATCGCTACATCGTGGCGACGCACCTTGATGGCAAGCCGCTCGCACTGGGTGGTTTGGGACCTTTGTGGGGTGTCTACGCCCCCGACAGTTTCCCGGACATGACTGCCAAGCCCTTGCCGGACCGTTACGCGGCCTGCCCGTGGGGGATGTACCACATTGAAGTGCTGACGGGTTAAGCGCAACACCCGACGCAGAAAACAAAACCCGGCCAACTGCCGGGTTTTGTTTTGACGCTACGCACAAGCGTAACCCAAGGATCAGGCCGCCACGGCGCCAATACTATCCAGCGAGCCCAGTAGATCAGCCGGCAATTGCAGATCAACGCTCGCAATATTCTGCTGCAGATGCGCAACCGAAGATGTCCCTGGAATCAGCAGGATATTGGGCGAGCGTTGCAACAGCCAGGCCAGTGCCACTTGCATGGGCGTCGCATTGCATTGTTCGGCGGCGTGGTTCAACGCATCGGCCTGCAATGGTGAAAAACCACCCAGCGGGAAGAACGGCACATAGGCAATGCCATCGGCAGCGAGGCTGTCGATCAGTGCATCGTCATGCCGGTGTGCCAGGTTGTACATATTCTGCACGCAGACAATCTCAGCAATCGAGCGCCCTTGCGCCACCTGTTCCGGCAGCACATTGCTCAGGCCAATGTGGCGGATCAAACCCTTGGCCTGCAGTTCTGCCAGCGCGGTCAGTTGCGGTTCCAGATCCCCCGCGGCCGGGCCATGCACGCTGAACATCAGCCGCAGGTTGACTACGTCCAGCACATCCAGCCCCAGGTTACGCAGGTTGTCGTGCACGGCAGATTCCAGTTCTGCGGCCGAGTTGGCCACATTCCAGGAACCGTCGCTGCCGCGTTTGGCGCCCAGCTTGGTCACAATGGTCAGATCATCGGCATAGGGGTGCAATGCTTCGCGGATGATCTGGTTGGTGACATGCGGGCCGTAGAAGTCGCTGGTATCGATATGGTTGATGCCACTTTCAACGGCGGCACGCAGCACGGCCAGCGCGCCTTCACGGTCTTTGGGCGGGCCAAACACCTGTGGACCAGCAAGTTGCATGGCGCCGTAGCCCATGCGGGTGACAGAACGGCTACCTAACTGGAACACGCCAGCGTGTGTTGCTTTGGTCATGAAAAATACTCCTGGTGAAGGTTTGGCAAACTCAGTCTAGAATACGAATAATCCTTCAGAATTTATATTCGCATATGCGTACTGATGCCACACACGGGCTTGAGGCCCGCAAACAGCCGCGGCAGGCGCGTTCACAAGCCACCGTGGACGCCATTTTTGAAGCAACCATTCAGGTTTTGCTGGCTGAAGGCCTGCCACGTCTGACCACCATCCGCGTAGCGGAACGGGCCGGGGTCTCTGTCGGCACGCTCTATCAGTACTTCCCGCAAAAGCAGGCGCTGCTGTTTGCCGTGCTGCAGCGCCATCTGGACCGCGTGGCAAAAACGGTAGAAGACGCCGCATTGTCGGTCCATGGGGCAAACCTGGCGCACATGGTCAGAACGATTGTCACCGCCTTTGTACGGATCAAAACTGAAAACCTGGAAGAATCGCGGGCGCTCTTTGCCGTGGCCGCCGAACTGGATTCCCGCGACTATGTATTGAGCATCAAAGAGCGCAATCGCGCAGCATTGCAGGCCATGCTGCAAACCGCAGTGGACGCACAGTTTGACGACATTGCCACCGTCACTTTCATGTTGGCCGGCATCATGGTCGGCCCCATCCATTTATTGCTGGAAGGCACCCCATCCGCGCGAATGCTGCGCCTGCTGCCGGAGCAACTGGTCTCGGTCTGCCTTGCCTACCTGGAACGTCAAGCGCTTGCGCCACAGCCTGCGCAAGGCGCGGTTGAGGCCCGGTGAATTGCGCCGCAAGGTAAAGATAGAAGCCAACTCGCCCGCCTCACCCACCTTGTTGCCTCGCAAAACCGACAGGCGTCCAGACGCCGTAGAATGACGTCCACTACACTACTGACAGAATGGTGTCAGTAGCCCCTGCGTACATTGCACCTCACGCCATCCCGGCGTCATACCAAGGCATTCAGGAGACTCGATCATGGACACCATTCAAAATCCGTTTTGCTGGACTGAAATCGCAGTGGCCGATATGGAACGCGCTGTGCGCTTTTACGAAGCCGTTTTCAACACGCACCTCAAGCGGGAAACCTTTGGTGATTCTGATCAGGCCATCTTTCCGCATGCCGAAGACCAGCCCGGTGGCGCGCTGTTCAAGGCATCCCATATGCAGCCTGGCGGTAGCGGTACACGCGCTTATCTGAACGTGGGCACAGAAAAACTCGACCACGTGCTGGGGCGGGTGGAACGGGCCGGTGGCAAGACGGATTTCCCTACCGTATTTTTGGGCGATTGCATTGGTTACATTGCCGGCATGATCGACTCGGAAGGCAACCGCGTCGGCCTGTTTTCACACGCCGGTTGATCAGGACAACGCATGCGCCGCGCAGACAGACTCTTCCAGATTGTGCAGTTCCTGCGCGGCCGGCGGCTGACCACGGCCCGCTGGCTGGCAGAAAAACTGGAAGTCTCGGATCGGACCATCTACCGCGACATTCAAGACTTGATGGCATCCGGCGTACCGATTGATGGCGAGGCCGGCATGGGTTACGTGCTGCACAAAACGTACGACATGCCGCCCTTGATGTTTGATCAGGAAGAAATCGAGGCGGTGACCATCGGTTTGCGCATGGTGCGCTCCTGGGGCGGCAACCGGCTGGAACGTGCCGCGGTGCGTGCCCAGGCCAAAATCAATGGCGCGTTGCCGCTGGATTTGCGCCGCCGTTTTGGCCGCGTCTCTTTGTACTCGCCAGGCTGGACCAAGCCGTTTTCTGGCGAATTCTTTGATCTAATTCATGCGGCGATTGGCAGCACCCATGTGCTGCAAATGGACTATTGCCGCATTGATAGCACTGAGAGCGAACAGCGCCATATCTGGCCGCTGGGTCTTTTTTTCTGGGGCGCCAAATGGACGCTGGTGGCCTGGTGTGAAAAACGCGCAGACTTTCGCACCTTCCGGCTAGACCGGATTACCGCCTTGCAATCGGCCGAACGCGACTTCACACCCCAGCGGGACCGGGATCTGGATGCGTATTTCA
>JASLES010000243.1 GCA_030151005.1 Silvimonas sp. | reverse complement strand
GCGATAGCGCAATCCGGCGTGTAGCCGGCTTCTGCCGCAATCGGCAGCAAGGTGTTCATGACCTGACGCGGATAACCCGAGCAGGAGCCGATCTTGATGCCGTGGCTACGCAGCAAGCCAGCCAGTTCCAGTGCACCGGGGATCATTTGCGAATAGTGGCCGACGCGTTGCAATTGCAGCGGCATGAAAGCGGCGTAAAGCGCATCAATATCTTCAGCGCAGGCGGGGCGGCCAAAGCGCTCTTGCCAGCGCGGGGCAATGGCAGGGTCTTTGGCCAGCGCTTCAATGTGTTGCCACTTGCCCACGCCCATCGGGCCGCGTGCTTCAGCCAGCGTCAGCGGAATATTGAAGCCGGCAAAGGCCTCAACCAGCACTTGCGTCGGGGCAAATGAACCGAAGTCCACCATGGTGCCGGCCCAGTCGAAAATAACCGCTTCAATGTGTTGTGCGATGCTCATGACGTGTTCCTGAAAAATCTGAAAAAGAGTTTGCGGGTTCAGCGCCCCGAGTTACAACCAGCCCAGTTGATGCAATCCTTCGCCAATCGCCGCAACGGCCTGGCCGATTTCGGCCTCATTAATGGCGCCAATACAGCCAACCCGGAAGGTCTCTACCTGGGTGAGCTTGCCCGGATACAGCACAAAACCTTTCTCGCGCACGGCTTCGTAGAGGGAGTGGAAGTGGTAATCCGGATGGGCCGGCGCATGGAACGTGACGATGATTGGCGCTTGCACGGCCGGATCAAGGAATGGCTTGAGTTCCAGCCGGCGCAGGCCGTCTACCAGCATTTTGCAGTTGGCGGTGTAGCGCGCCAGCCGGGCGGGCTGGCCGCCTTCTTCGTGGTATTGATCCAGTGCCGCACGCAAAGCGGCAATCACGTGCGTGGGCGGTGTAAAGCGCCACTGGCCGGTTTTTTGCATGTACACGTATTGGTCATGCAAATCCATGGACAGCGAATGGCTATTACCGCGGCTTTCTACCAGCGCAGATTTGCGGGCAATGACAAAACCCATGCCCGGCACGCCTTCCAGGCATTTGTTGGCGGAAGCAATCAGTGCATCAAACGGCAAGCTGCGGGCATCAATCGGCAAGGCACCAAAGGCCGACATACTGTCGATAATGAGTTTGCGGCCCATGCGCGCCACCACCTGAGCCAGTTCTGCCAGCGGGTTAAGAATGCCGGTGCTGGTTTCACAATGGATGATGCCCACGTGCGTAATGGCCGGGTCTTGCGCCAGGCGCGCTGCCAGTTGTTGCGGGTCAGAGGGTTGGTCTTCCGCACTTTCCAGAATGGCGACCTGCCGTCCCATGACCTCCACCGCCCGCGCCATGCGCTTGCCGTAGGCACCGTTGACCAGCACCAGCAGCTTGCCGTGGCGCGGCAACAAGGTGCCGATGGCGGCTTCTACCGCAAAGGTGCCGGAGCCTTGCAACGGCACGCACACGTGTGTTTCTGCCCCATGGACGATGTCCAGCAGATCAGCGCACACACTAGCGGTCAGGTCATTAAAGCCGCGATCCCACGAGCCCCAGTCGGTGAGCATGGCGGTTTTGGTTTTCAGGCTCGTGGTCAGCGGGCCGGGGGTCAAGAGGATGGGTTCACGCATATCGTCAGCTTTTCCGAACGTCTAGATGATTGGAGGCCACAAATACAAGCCTGCTGGCTGCGTTATGCTCGCTGGTCGTACAACTTGTACTGCCTGCGCTCGCATGCCTTGCCACCAGGCTTGTATTCGCGGCTTGAAGTGGATTGGGGTTATTCAGCAAAGCCGGCACCGCAGCGCCGACGGTCTCAAATCTCAGTGCCTGCGCCACCTTTGGGTACGGCGCAGTGCCAGCCAGGAACCGGCGCCAAAAATCAGGCAGATCACCGCCGAGGTCGCCACCACCACTGTCGCCATGGCGGCAGCCGCAGCGGTATCGCCCGCGTCGTCCATATTCAGCACCGCCACGGAAGAGAGCACGGTGTCTGGCGTGTACAGGAAGATCACGGCCGACACAGTGGTCATGGCAGACACAAAGAAATAGCGGGCAATTTCCAGCGCAGCAGGTAAGCAGATGGGCAAAGTCACCCGGCGCAACGTGGTCCAGAACGGCACCTTGAGCGATGCGGCAACGTGCTCGAACTCGCCATCCAGTTGCTTGAGTGCGGTCACCGCAGTCAGATGCGCGGTGCTGTAGTAATGCACCGTGGTACACAGCACCAATAGCGTCATCGTGCCGTACAACACGTTGAGCGGATTACCCGGCGCATTGAAAAAGAAGATGTACCCCAGACCCAGCACCATCCCCGGCACCGCCATAGGCAACACCGCCAGGAAGCGGGTGATAGCGCGGGGCAGCGCGCCCGCCCGGGTTTTCTCTACCCAGTACGCGCCCATAAACACCAGCACGCCGCCGACGAGAGCAGTACCCAGCGCCAGCTTCAGGCTATTGCGCCAGGCCAGCCAGCCGCCGCCATCCATATTGTCGAAGTCAAAATGCGCCAGGCCCGGTGCCAGGTTGTACGGCCATTGCTTGATAAAGGCCGCCGCCACAGACATGCCCAGCATGCCAATCAACCAACCGCAGACCAGCACGCAAAACAGGGTTGCCAGCGTGTCAGAGGGCCAGTGCCGGCGCGGCAGCAGTGGCTGGGCGCGGGCAGAGAGCAATGCCTTTTGCTTGCGCTGAACAAATCCATCTACCAGCCAGGACAACACGGCGGGCAGCAACAGGAATAAACCGTAGACCGAGCCCAGACCAAAATGCTGCTGGCCGATGACCTGCTTGTAGATTTCCACGGCCAGGATGTCATAACGACCGCCCACGATCTTGGGCACACCAAAGTCCGTAATCACCAGCGTGAAAACCAGCATGGCCGCGGAGATCAGTCCATAGCGCACAGAGGGCAGCGTGACGGTCAAGAACTGGCGAACGCGCCCTGCCCCCAGCGAGGTGGCGGCTTCATACAGGCGCGCATCCGCCAAAGACAACGCGGTCAGCAAAATCATCAGCGCATGCGGAAAGGTGTAGAACACCTCGCCCAGCACGATGCCGATCGGACCATAAATTGAAGCGTCGCCCATCCAGCTTTTCAGCACGCCCTGATTACCAAACAGATAAACCAGAGAAATCCCCGGCAACAGGGACGGTGCCAGCAGTGGAATCAGCGCCAGCATGCGAAACACGCTCTTACCCGGCATCTGGCTGCGCATCAGCGCAGCGGCAAAACCGTACGCCAGCGGGATCACAACCGCCGTAGACGCCAGCGCTACCGTAACGCTATTGCCCAGCAGGTAAGCAAAATGCGCATCAAACAGGCCACCAAAATTGGTCAGTCCGACGTAGGCACCGCTTTTGTCCTGCAGGGCTTTACCCAGGATCGCCACCAGTGGCAAACCCAGAAACACCAGCAAGAACAGCATGGATAACCAGGAGAGCCCGCCAGCAACGCGATCACTGCCAGACTGCGGCAAACGCGTGCCGGTTTTGCCCATCACGGCGTGAAGTGCGGCGGTCATGCTTTCACCTGCGCTTCATCGGTAAACACCCGCAGGGCCGCTGGCGGCAGCGAGACCGGCACCCGCTGTTCTGGCCGCAGATTGAGCGTAACCAGGGTACTGCGGCTGATATCGGCAATCAGGGTCAGATTATTCATGGCCGGCACAATCAGACTGATCCGGCAGAAGCCACCCAACGACTCCACCCCACCCAAGTGCGCCAGCACCGTGTTCTCGCCACCTTGCCAGTGCGCGTGCAAGACCACGGCTTCCGGGCGGATAAACAGCGTAATGGCCCGGCCATCCAGTAACGGCGGCAGTTTGTCGACCGCCAGTTGGGTATCGCCGATCCGTACGGTGCCGTGCGGCTGGACCACACCAGGCACCCAGTTGGCGCGCCCCACAAACTCCGCCACAAAGCGGCTTTGCGGCATGGCGTAGATATCGTCCGGGGTGCCAATCTGTTCGATGTGGCCGTGGTTCATGACCACAATCCGGTCCGCCATGGTCAGGGCTTCTTCCTGATCATGCGTGACCATGATGGTGGTAATACCCAGGCGCTGTTGCAGGGCGCGGATTTCCCGACGCAGATGCTCGCGCACGCGGGCGTCCAGCGCCGAGAGCGGTTCATCAAGCAGCAGCAAACCAGGTGACGTCGCCAGCGCACGGGCCAGTGCGACCCGTTGTTGCTGACCACCAGAAAGCTGGCCCGGATATTTGGCTTCAATGCCGGATAAGCCAATCAGTGCCAGCAGTTCTGTCACGCGCGTTTGCTTGTCCTGCCGGCGGCCCTTGAGCCCGTAGGCAATGTTCTCGGCCACGGTCAGATTAGGGAACAGCGCATAAGACTGAAAGACGATGCCGTAATCACGCTTGGCAGCCGGCTGGCGCGTTACGTCACGACCCAGCATGACAATCTGGCCGGCATTGGCGCTTTCCAGCCCGGCAATAATGCGCAAGAGCGTGGTCTTGCCGCAGCCAGACGGGCCGAGCAGACAGACAAACTCGCCCTTTTTCACGCTGAGGTTGATGTCGTTCAGGGCGGTGAAACTGCCAAAGCTTTTGTGTACGCCATTAAGCGACAACGCGTCAGGCTGGGCGGCGTGATGCACGGTCTGGCCACCTTGATGCAGGGCTTGTTCAAGGATGCGGTTCACGGCGCCTCCGGCGGGGTTGCGGCACGCACCAACTGGCGGGCGCGGTCCAGATAATGGTCAAGCGGCGCTGTGACCAGGTCCGGCACTTTGGCCAGATCGTCGTAACGGCGCAGCGCAATGGCACTTTCAAGGTGCGGATTGCGCTCGAACCGGGTGACTTCTTCATCGCTCATCACGCCGCCTTGCAACAGCAAAGACTGGCGTGACGCCTGCGACAAGGTCAGCAGATATTGGGGAGAGATCGCGCACAGATAGCGCTTGGCCGTCACATGCAAGGCAATGGGGGCCAGCACATCGTCGCTGAACAGGTTTTTCAGGGCGGCGACGCCCAGCGCTTCGTGGCGGTCATCAATGCCATTGGCGAGGTCTTCATCCGCCTGGCCGCTGACAATGTGGCCGAAGTCATGCAGCAGCGCGGCGATCACCAGACTCTCTGGTGCGCCGTCTTCATCCGCAAAATGCGCGCTCTGCAGCGCGTGCTGCAGTTGCGAAACGTCTTCGCCGCCATACTGCGCGGCACCTTGCGCCGTATACAGGCGTTGCAGGTCTTCAATGGTGATATGCATGTGTTACCAGGTAAAACAGAAGAAACACAATGCGGGGAGCGCCACGCACTCCCCGCACCTGACGCTCAATTACTTGGGTTCAGACTTGCTGTCGTAACGCTTGGTCCATTCGGCCAGGATGCGATCACGGTTGGCGGCAGACCAACCCAGATCCTGCTTGATCAGCATTTGTTCGTAGTTGGCCGGAATATTGGCGATCGGCTTGGCAACGCCCGGGATGGCGACCACCGCAAAGTTCTTCATGTACAGCTCGTTGGCAGAGCGCGATGCAGACCAGTCAGCCAGCTTCTTGGCAGCGTCCAGGTTTTTGGTACCCTTCATGATGCCAGTGGCTTCCAGATCCCAACCCAGGCCTTCTTTCGGGAATACCAGGTCGATCGGGGCGCCATCACGCTTCAGTTCAGCTGCGCGGTATTCAAACGAGATACCAATCGGGTATTCGCCAGTCGCCGCTTGCTTGCACGGCTTGGAGCCAGAATGCTCGTACTGGGCGATGTTCTGATGCAGACCATCCATGTATTCCCAGCCGCCCTTCTCGCCAAAAATCTTCAACCAGGCAGACACGTCAAAGTAACCAGTGCCAGACGAAGCCGGGTTCGGCATCACGATCTTGCCTTTGTACTCAGGCTTCAAGAGGTCTTTCCAGGATTCCGGCTTCTTCAGACCTTGCTTGGCAGCTTCAACCGTGTTGAAACAGATGGTCGCGCCCCAGACATCCATACCAGCCCAGGCCGGCGGGTTTTTGCTGTCCACGTAGGACTTGGTCAGCTTGTCCACGCCTTTGGGCGAATACGGCGACAACATGCCTTCTTTATCCAGAATCAGCAGCGAAGAAGCGGCAACGCCCATCACAACGTCGGCTTGCGGATTATTCTTTTCAGCCAGCAACTTGGCGGTAATCACGCCAGTAGAATCACGAACCCATTTGATATGAATGCCTGGGTTTTCTTGTTCGAACTTGTCCTGATAAGCCTTGACCTGGTCGGCTTCCAGCGCGGTGTAGACAGTCAGTGTGGTGTCGGCGAAAGCTGCGGCACCCCAGAGGGCGATCAGGCCGGCGAGCACGCGAGGCAGGGTTTTCATTTGGGCAATCCTTGTCTTGGTTCTGTCGGGTTCTGTGTTGCGAAGAGACCACCGTGCCTGGCAGCGGCAGTCATCCTGGTCAATAAAGGTCTGTCGATCAGACGAGGCGGATTGTGCGAGGAGAGTGTTACAAGGTTGTGACGTCTAGACGAATTTGCGATGACCAACGCCGCATTCGACGCGCCAGGGTTTCCTGTCTGGCCCTACCCCTTGTCGGCGTGAGGATTTAACAGTTGCGCAATTGTGCGCAGCGCCGGGCGTAAGTCCAGGCATACCATGGCCGGCTTGTCTTCAAACAGGCGCGACAGCACCGCCAAGGTATTCATTTCATGACAAAAAAATCCAGACTGGTGCAGTTTGTGCTGCATGGCAATCTCGTCGTCCGCATTCTGATTGGCCTGATTGCGGGTGCAGCGCTGGCGGCCTGTTCGCCCTCTGCCGCCGCTTCGGTCGGTTTACTCGGTACGCTTTTTGTCACCGCACTCAAGTCTGTCGCGCCGATTCTGGTGTTTGCCCTGGTGACCAGCGCCATTGCCAGCCACAAAGCGGGCCAGCGCACCAACATCGGCCCGATCCTTGGCTTGTATGTCACCGGGACGCTGGCGGCCGCACTCGTGGCCGTGGTGGCCAGTTTCAGTTTTCCTGCCACATTGACGCTGGTTGTTCCCACACAGACCACGGCCGCACCAGAAGGGATTGGCGCGGTATTACGCACCCTGGCGCTGAATGTGGTGGATAACCCGGTCCGCGTACTGGCCGATGGCAATTACATTGGCATTCTGGCGTGGTCGGCCGGGCTGGGCCTGGCGCTGCGCCATGCCAGCGCCACCACCCGCGAGGTGGTCGCCAATCTCTCCAACGGCATTGCGCACATTGTCCGATTGATCATCCAGTGCTCGCCTATTGGTATTTTCGGGCTGGTTGCCACCACGCTCGGCACCAATGGCTTTGGTGCGCTGGCCCACTACGGCAGGCTGCTTGAGGTGCTGATTGGCTCAATGCTGTTTGTGGCGCTGATCGTCAACCCGCTCATTGTATTTTGCAAAACCCGGCGCAACCCCTATCCGCTGGTCTTTACCTGCCTGCGGGAAAGCGCCCTGACGGCTTTCTTCACCCGCAGTTCTGCCGCCAATATCCCGGTCAACCTGGCGCTGTGCCGCAAACTTGACCTGCACGAAGATACCTACTCAGTGTCGATCCCGCTGGGTGCCACCATCAATATGGCTGGCGCAGCCATTACCGTGACCGTGCTGACACTGGCGGCCGTCAATACCCTGGGCATTGCGGTGGATTGGCCCACGGCGTTGCTGCTTTCTGTCGTCGCGGCACTGTGCGCCTGCGGTGCGTCCGGGGTGGCTGGCGGCTCCTTGTTGTTGATCCCGCTGGCATGCGGTTTGTTTGGCATCAGCAACGATCTGGCCATGCAGGTAGTGGGTGTGGGCTTCATCATCAGTGTTTTGCAAGACTCATTCGAGACTGCACTCAATTCATCGACTGATGTGTTGTTCACCGCTGCGGCTTGCCACGCACAAGGTGGTGACAAAGCACTCGCCCAGGCATGACAGGGCGACGCCAGAGCGGCCAGACCGGTGCCGCCTGGCGACTATCCTGATGAAAAATTTCATTTTTCCAGGACTCAACCGGCATATTTCTGCGAAAATGGCCGATTGCCCGAAGTTGTGATCCGCATGAGCCAGTCTCCCGCCCCGATTTTTGATCTGCCCGCCGGCATGAAGCCGCGCCAACCCGCCCCGTTCCTGCCCATGAGCCGTGCAGAGATGAACAAACTGGGCTGGGATGAGTGCGACATTATTCTGGTAACGGGCGACGCCTATATCGACCACCCCAGTTTTGGTATGGCGCTGATTGGCCGTCTGCTGGAAGCGCAGGGCTTTCGCGTAGGCATCATCAGCCAGCCAGACTGGCAGTCTGCCGAGCCATTCAAGGTACTGGGCAAACCGCGCCTGTTCTTTGGCATTACCGCCGGCAATATGGACTCCATGATCAACCGGTATACGGCTGACAAAAAACCGCGCTCTGACGACGCCTATACGGCCGGCGGCGAAGGTGGCAAACGGCCAGATCGTGCGCTCACCGTGTATTGCCAGCGCTGCCGCGAAGCCTACCCCGGCGTGGATATCATGGCCGGCGGCATTGAAGCCAGCTTGCGCCGCATTGCCCAGTACGATTACTGGAGCGACAAAGTGCGCCAGTCCGCCCTGGTCTACGCCAAGGCAGATATTCTCTTGTTTGGTAATGCCGAACGCGCGCTCGTAGAAGTCGCCCAGCGAGCCCATGCCGGCGAGCGTCTGGCCCAGATCCGCGACGTACGCGGCACGGCTTTCATGACTCGCCAGGGCTGGATGCCTGCGGATGACTGGTCTGAAATGGATTCGACCACCGTCGATACCCCCGGCCGCGTTGATCCGCACCCGGACCCCTACGCCATGGAGCCGGAAAAACAAAGCGCGCCAACACCGCCCGAAGCTGCACAACCCATTCGTATTGTCAGCAAGGCCGAGCGCCTTGCGGCCAAGCAGGCGCAGCGCCAGAAAACCGTGGTGCGGATTCCGGCGTTTGAAGCCGTCGCCCATGACCCGGTCTTGTACGCCCACGCCAGCCGCACCTTGCATCTGGAATCCAACCCCGGTAACGCCCGCGCGCTGGTGCAGGCGCACGGCGAGCGCGATGTGTGGATCAACCCGCCACCCATTCCGCTGACCACCCCGGAGATGGACTACGTCTACGACCTCTTCTACGCCCGCAATCCGCATCCGTCTTATGGCAATGCGCGTATTCCGGCGTGGGAAATGATCCGGTTCTCCATCAACATCATGCGTGGCTGCTTTGGCGGCTGTACCTTCTGTTCCATCACCGAACACGAAGGCCGCATCATCCAGAGCCGGTCGGAAGAGTCGATCCTGAACGAGATCGTGGAAATCCGCGACAAAACCCAGGGCTTTACCGGCCACATCAGCGACTTGGGCGGCCCAACCGCCAATATGTATCGCCTGGCATGTAAAGACCCGAAGATCGAACAATCCTGTCGTCGCTTGTCCTGTGTGTATCCGGGCATTTGCGAAAACCTGAACACCGATCATGCCCCGCTGATCCAGCTGTACCGCAAGGCGCGGGCGATTCCAGGTGTCAAGAAGATCACCATCGGCTCTGGCTTGCGCTACGACCTGGCGGTGGAAAACCCGGAATACATCAAGGAACTGGTCACGCATCACGTGAGCGGTTACCTGAAAATTGCGCCGGAACACACCGAAGAAGGCCCACTGTCCAAGATGATGAAGCCGGGCATTGGCACCTTTGAGCGCTTCAAGGCCCTGTTCGACAAATTCAGCGCCCAGGCCGGCAAGAAACAGTATTTGATCCCCTATTTCATTGCTGCCCACCCGGGCACCGCCAATGAAGACATGCTGAACCTGGCATTGTGGCTCAAGGAAAACAACTTCAAGCCCGACCAGGTACAAGCCTTCACGCCGACACCGATGGCGATGGCGACCACCATGTGGCATACCCGCCGCAACCCGCTGAAGAAGCTGGCCCGCAGTTCGGAAAAAGTAGAGATCATCCGCGACGCACATCAACGCAAGGTGCATAAGGCATTCCTGCGTTATCACGACCCGGCCAACTGGCCGATCCTGCGCGAAGCCTTGCTGGAAATGGGCCGTGCGGATTTGATCGGCAACAGCCCGAAACACCTGATCCCGGCGCAGCAACCGGGTGAGCGGCCGGTGGCGCCGCCACGCAACCCGCGGCCTGCCGGTTCAGGTGCCGCTGGCGCGCGCAAACCGGCAGGTGCTACGCCGGAAACACGCAAGAAGATTGTTGGGCCAGGCCAGGGTAAAGGGAAGAAAACCTTTGCCGGGAAGAATCGGGCACGGTGATCTTTTTTGTTGAGGGATGAAAGCCCCGCCGATGGCGGGGTTTTGTTTTTTTGGGGCGTGGTTGGTGTGCCTGGATGGTTAAAAGCGGTTGTTAGCGCCTTCGGCGCAATGTTTAAAAGCATTTGATACCGGCGGTGGCCGGAGCACGTTACTTTCTTTGCTTCGCCACCTCGGCGGCCCCAAAGAAAGTAACCAAAGAAAGGCGACCCCAGCCCTGGCGGCCCTCCGGGCTGCCCTCAGTCGGTCGGGAGCCTAAGGTCTCCCTCCACTCCTTCGTCGCTGGGCTTTGATTGGGGAGAAAATCAAAATCAATGGCAACGGCAACGGCAACGGCAACGGCAACGGCAACGGCAACGGCAACGGCAACGGCAACGGCAACGGCAACGGCAACGGCAACGGCCAATTCAACGCGCATTCCACTGCCTCGTCATTCCGGTCCTCGGCGGCCCACTTGCGCCGGAATCCAGCTGCAATGCCTGCACGTTCTTCAAGGTGGATTCGTGAAGTAATGGTGGCATTCGCGGCAAGCAGCCCGTTGGGCTGCGGACTGGATTCCCGCCAAGGGGAGCGCCGAGCTCGGGAATGACGAGGTGGTAAGCGGGGTAAATCATTCTTGCGTGCAAATGGTTTGTGGGGTTGGCGTGGTTTTGGTTTTGGTTTTGGTTTTGGTTTTGGCGTTGGTTTTGGTTTTGGCGTTGGTTTTGGCTTTTGCCGTTGCTTTTGACCTGCTCCCCTCCGGCAGTGCCGAGCATCGCAGCGAAGTCCGAGGTTTCGGCGGAAGGGTGTTTGAGCCCGCAGGGCGAGTTCCTGAAGCCAGCCGGACTTCGCGAGAAGCACAGGGAACCCCGAAGGGGCACTGTCGCAGGGTCGCCTTTTCTTTGGTTACTTTCTTTTGGCGAAGCAAAAGAAAGTAACGTGCTCCGGCCACCGCCGGTATCAAAAACGACCGCGCCGCAAGGCGCTAACACACACATCGCAATGCTGGATTGTCGCTAACGCTCCGAATCCACCCTACAGCAAGCATCGCCCGCCACCCCAGAAAAAAACCCCCAGGGTATTCACCCAATCCCCCCTCCCCGCCAGAACCCGGTAAATTACCCCTCCACCGAAAACGCTTTCATCCACCCCAACCGCCCAGGAAACAAGCATGAGCGCCGTAGTCCGTTGCCTCTCAGATGGTCAATACAACCTCGCCGAAGGCATCATCCGCGACGAGCACACCGGGCATTTGTGGTGGACCAACATCCATGCCAAAGAACTGTGGCGGATGAAGCCAGGTACTGGCGTGCACAAGTGCTGGCATTTGCCGCAGCGCCTGGGCTGTTTTGCATTGACGCAAAATCAGGACGTACTGCTGGTGGCGCTGGAAACGGGTCTGGCCCTCTTTAACCACGCGCGCGATGAATACACGCGCCTTGTCAGCGTAGAAACAGACCTGCCCAAAACCCGCACCAACGACGGCCGTTGCGACCGGGCTGGCAATTTTATTTTTGGCACCATGCACGAAGGCAGCCCAGAGCCGGTGGCGTCCATTTACCGCTTTGATACCGAAGGCAAGCTGACCCGGCTGGATCTACCCAAGGTCGCGATCTCAAACAGTATCTGCTTCAGCCCGGACGGCAAGATCATGTACTGGTGCGATTCTTTGCAGCACAAGATCATGCAAAGCGATTACGACGCAGCAACCGGTGCCGTCGGCAATCATCGTGTGTTTGTCGATCTGGGCGACACCATCATTGAGCCAGATGGTTCCACAATCGACGCAGACGGTTATCTGTGGAACGCCCAATGGGCAGGCAACTGTGTTATCCGCTACGCGCCAGATGGCAGTGTTGACCGGGTAATCGACATGCCGGTGGCCCAGCCCACCTGCGTCACCTTTGGCGGCGCAGACCTCGATACGCTCTATGTCACCAGCGCCCGCAACGGTCTGGGCGTGGATGCGCTGGCACAACAGCCGCTGGCGGGGGCAGTGTTTGAAGTGCGTCTGGAAGGGATTCGGGGCCTGCCGGAAAACCGCTGGCTGGGCGCGGTTTGACCCTGGTTGTTCTTATCCCAAAAGCATATCCGGATATGACAAACGTTTGCGCTTTTGCCTGAACAAACAGCAACTTTGCCGGATATCGCCCGATTTTGCCGTCTGGCTGTCTTACACCGAAAACCGCCGCGAGAGCCGTTATCGTTTCGTCAAACGATGAATTGTATCGCGGGAGATTTCATGCAAGTCCAACCCCGCGCCTGCGTGTATATGCTGGCGTGGCTCTTTCCTTTGCTCAGCATGTGGGGCATCCAGACCGGTGGCGTGGCGACCTTTGCCCTGCCGGTTTTTGCCTTTGTACTGGTGCCAGTGGTCGACCTTTTTGTGGGTCGCTCGCCCCGCCTGCCCAATCGGGATGGCGTGCCGCTGGCCGACTGGATCATGCGCGCTTATGTGCCGCTCGCTTTGCTGGCAGTCGCCACTGGCGTTGGCACGGCTGACCGCTGGACTCCCCTGGAATGGATCGGCAACACCTTGTCTTTGGGCGTGACGGCCGGTGTCGGGATTGTGGTCGCGCACGAACTGGGTCATCGTCGTTCTGCCCCGCTGCGCTTGCTGGCGCGGCTCATGCTGTGGACGGCAGCATATGGACATTTTCGGGTTGAACACAATCGCGGTCACCATGTCTGGGTTGCCACGCCGTATGACCCCGCTACGGCGCGTCGTAACCAGCCTTATTACGCATTCTGGTGGCAGGCAGTCAGTGGCACTTTGCACGGCGCCTGGATGCAGGAAACCGCCCGGCTGATCAAACGGCAGTTGCCCGGCTGGCACTGGCGCAACGAAGTCTGGCAGAACGTGGCGGCCACACTGTTGCTGGCCCTGCTAGCCTCTCTTGTGGGTGGTTTGCCGGGTCTGGGTTTGTTCGTGGCGCAAGCTATCATCGG
>JASLES010000184.1 GCA_030151005.1 Silvimonas sp. | reverse complement strand
GTTTCATCGACCACCACCGGGGTATTACCTGCGCCCACGCCAATGGCCGGCTTGCCGGACGAATATGCGGCACGCACCATGCCCGGGCCGCCCGTGGCCAGGATCAGGTTAACGTCCTTGTGATGCATCAGCGCGTTGGACAACTCTACGGAAGGGGCATCAATCCAGCCAATGATGTCTTTTGGTGCGCCAGCCGCCACAGCGGCTTCCAGCACCAGACGCGCTGCTTCACACGTGGCCTTTTTGGCACGCGGGTGCGGACTGAAAATAATGCCGTTACGGGTCTTGAGCGAAATCAGTGCCTTGAAAATGGCAGTAGACGTGGGGTTGGTGGTAGGCACAATCCCGCAGATGATGCCGATTGGCTCGGCAATGGTCATGGTGCCGTAGACATCATCTACCGACAGTACGCCGCAGGTTTTTTCATCCTTGTAGGCGTTGTAGATGTACTCGGAGGCAAAGTGGTTCTTGATTACCTTGTCTTCCAGCACGCCCATGCCGGTTTCCGTGACCGCCATGCGCGCCAGCGGAATCCGGGCATCAGCAATGGCCAGTGCGGCGCTGCGGAAAATTTCATCTACCTGTTCTTGCGAGTAGGTAGCAAATTTCTGCTGGGCTTTTTTGACCCGCGCGACCAGGGCATCAAGTTCCTGAATGTTGGTTACAGCCATTGTGAACCTCCTTGAATGAATTCCTTGTGCAGCACTTGCAGTCATGGTGCGCTTTATGCAAAAAGCATGCTGCCAACTATTTACCGGCATCCATATTGAATAGTTGCATCAGGACTAAACAGCCAGTCCGAAGCGATAGATAGTCATTTCGGCGTATACGATATCGTCATTACGCACTGCAAAATTTGATCTGTCTCAGTACTTGATCAACTTACGAGAAACAAAGGAATTACCAACACGCAGGCGGGTAGGGCGCGGCATATACTGGGAAGTTTTTGCAGAAAAACAGCAAGCGATGTACACCGGCATGGCGGCGTAAAAAACAGGAAAAACCGGGAAAACAACAAGGCAGGACGCAGAGTATCAGCGCGATTTTGTAACAAAACAACGCTACAAATGCCGTAGTTTCGGGGTGTTTTATTTCATCTCAAAAGCATATGCAGCGTCAGACTTGCGCAGGCAGATGCGGCAAAAGTTTGTCTAGCGTCGCAGGGTAGTCGCGCACCCTTACACCGCAAGCGTTATAAATGGCGTTCACCACGGCCGCGCCAGCGCCGCAAATACCCAACTCGCCAATACCTTTGATCTTGAGCGGATTGGCCTTGTCGTCTTTTTCCGGCAGGAACACCACCTCCAGCGCTGGCACATCCGCATGCGCGGCCACATGGTATTGCGCCAGGTCATGATTGCTGAACACGCCGTTGTGCAGATCCGGCGCCATATCTTCCATCAGCGCCGCACCAATCCCGAAAGTCATACCCCCCAAAGCCTGCGAACGTGCGGTTTTCTGGTTCAGGATGCGCCCGGCCGCAAAGACAGACAGCATGCGCCGCACGCGGATTTCTCCGGTATCCATATCCACACCGACTTCCACAAAATGTGCGCCATACGCCTGCTGGGAGAATGCCCGCGCCAGATCGCCCGGCCCAATTGCGCCTGCGGCCTCTACGCCTTGTGCGCCAGCCAGCGAAGCCAGGCTTTTGCTTTGCTGGCCGTTGCTGATCATGCCATTGGCAAATACGGCCGTTGCCGGATCAAACCCCGCCAGCTGGGCCAGCTTTTGACGCAATGCATCGCAAGCCTCATAGGCGGCAGAGCCGCCACTGGCTGCACCGAAAGACCCGCCGGAACCCGCAGCAGCAGGGAACTCCGTATCACCCAGCAACATCTTCACCCGCGCCGGCGGCACGCCCAGCATTTCTGCCGCCACCTGGGTAAAGATGGTGTAGCTACCGGTACCAATGTCAGTCATGGCCATTTTGACCGTGACCATGCCGTCGCTATCTACACGGGCCGTGGCATGAGAAGGGCGCAGGAAATTGCTGCGAATGGCGGCGGCCATCCCCAAGCCCACCAGCCAGCGCCCGTCACGCACCTGTGCGGGTACGGGGTTGCGTCGTTGCCAGCCAAAACGGCGCGCGCCTTCATCCATACAGGCGACGAGTTGCCGGACCGAATACGGCACATGCCGCTCCGGGTCTTCGGTGGGTTCATTGCGACGACGCAGTTCGATCGGGTCCAGCTTGAGCTTTTCTGCCAGCTCGTCCATGGCGCATTCCAGCGCCAGCAAGCCAACGGCTTCGCCCGGGGCGCGCATGGCAGAGGCCACCGGCAAATCCAGCGTAGCCAGCCGGTGCGCGGTTTTGCGATTGGGCGCCGCGTATAAAGAACGGGTTTGGGTGGCGGCAGATTCGTAACTGTTTTCGCCCTCGGTATTGCCGCTCCAGCTTTCATGGGCAATGGCTTGTAGCCGGCCTTGCTGATCTGCACCCAGCCGCACGCGCTGAATGGTCGCGGAGCGGTGCGTCGTAACGTGAAAGACCTGCTGCCGTGTCAACGCCAGCTTGACCGGGCGTTGCAACTGGCGCGCTGCGGCGGCGGCCAGAATGGCGTCGGCCTGCACTTGCAACTTGGCTCCGAAGCCGCCGCCAATATAGCGACTCACCACGCGCACCTGCGCGACATCCAGCTGAAATGTGTGGGCGATGGTGGCTTG